>CAYJSX010000225.1:0-2502 GCA_964372575.1 uncultured Planctomycetia bacterium | reverse complement strand
GGATTTGCGCCGGCCCACCCTGCATCGGGTGCTTCAGCTAAATCTGGAACCGGGTTTAAGCGGCTACCTCCAAGGTCAGGCGCAGGTTCAGGAACTGGTTCAAATCGCAGGGGTCGCCAAGGATCTTCCTGTTGTCCCGGCAGGCTTAAGCCCCCTGCAGCCCACCGATCTTCTGATCCAACAGAACTTCCGCTCTCTGGTGGAAGCCTGGAAACAGGAGTATCAATACATCCTGATCGACACGCCGCCTGTTCTGGCAGTCGCCGATGCCACGGCCATCGCCAACGTGGCCGATGGGGTGCTCTATGTCCTTCGGGCGGAGAGAACCCATCGGGATGTTGCCTTGGCGGGCAAGCAGCGCCTGGTGGATGTGGGGGCCAAGATCTTCGGGGGGGTGCTCAACAGTGCCCGTCTGGAGCTGGAGCGGGGCTACCGCTACTACTATTACTACCACGGCTCGGAACGCCGCCGAAAGATGGGCTCTCCTGCCGGTAGTGGCCCCTCCCCTTCCACAAAACCATCCCCTTGAGCCGTTCCATTCGGCGGGACCTCCTTGACACCCTCGTCACCGACGGAATACTTCTGGTCTTAGGGATTTTGACGGGGAGTCTCTCTGCCCGCTGGCTCCTGCCTGAAGGCCGCGGAGCATTGGCAGCAGCCCTCTTCTGGCCCCAGCTGATGGCGGGCGTGGGGATTTTGAGTCTCCCCGAAGCCACCGCCTACCGAATGGGCAGTCTCCCTCAAAAAGCCGCCCGAACCGCCAGCGCCTCCTTTTGGCTGGCCCTGGCCCTGGCAGGGATCGCCTTGGCTGTTGCATTTCCCCTTCTGCCGATTCTTCTGGGAAGGACGCGCGAGCATCTCGTTTGGATCTCCCAGGCCTATCTGGTGGCGTTCATTCCTTTTCATTACATCGGCCTGAGCCTCTTGGGAGGCGACCAGGGCAAGGTTTCTTTTCTCCGCTACAACCTCCTGCGGCTCCTCGTCCCGGTGATTTACTTGGCCGGATTGGGAATCCTCTGGGTGACCGGCCGCATCGGCGTGGCGGGGGTGGTGGCCGCCAACTGCGCTGGGACGATCTTGATCGCTCTGGTCCGAATTTCTCTGGAAGGGAGAACGGTCTTCTTCCTTCCCTCCCAGGAAGAAGTCAGGGCCCTGGGGGGGCTGGCGCTCCGCTTTCATGGAACCGCCCTGTTGACCTTCCTGGCCTCCCAGGCAGACGAATGGATGGTCCTTTTTCTCTGGGACGATCGCGCCTTGGGAACCTACGCGGCCGCGCTCACCCTGGCCTCCACGGGCCTGGCGGTGATCAGCGGGGCGTTCCACAAGGTCCTCTTCCCCCACCTGGCCAATCTTCAAGAGATCGCCTCCCAGCGGAGGCTGTTGAGCCGCGGAATTTGGCTGGCGGGTGCCCTTCTCGCGGCGGTGTCGGTGCCCCTTTTCATCGGAATGCCTTGGATCATCCGGCTTCTGTTTGGTCCAGCATTTTCCCATGGCGTCGATCTGGCACGGATTCTCCTGGTCGCCTATGGCGTAGTTGCCTTAAGAACCATGATCGCCCAAAGCTTGAGGGGCTTCGGAGAAACCCGGCCGGGTTCAGTGGCTGCCGCCTTAGAGTTGGGGCTTTTCCTCCTCCTCTCCATCCCGCTGATCCAGGCCTGGGGCTTGGCAGGCGTCGCCGCTGGTCTGGGACTGGCCAATCTGGGGGCTTTGGGCTACTTGGGATACCACTTACGCCGGCATCATCGGATGGGGCTATGGTAAACGTCGCCATGCTGGGAGCCCGCCAGCATTACGCGGTCCCCCTTCTTCTCCAGAGATCCAATAGGCTGGGGCGTCTCTACACCGATTTCTCCGGGGGGATTCCGCAGGGGATCCCTTCAGAAAAGGTGATTTCATTCGGCGTCTTCGGGCTTTGGTACCGATGGGCCGCGCGGAGGAAATCCAACACCATTTCCCTGGATCGCCTTTATGCCCAAGCCGCCCAGGCGTTTGCTCGGCGGATCCTCCGAAAAGGCCTCGGCGGCGCCCAGATGCTCTACAGCTACAACGGCCCAGCGGTAGAGCTGTTCGAGTACGCCAAGGCCCGGGGGACCTTCTGCATCCTGGAGCAGATCCACGTTCCCCAGTTCATCGCCCATCCCCTTCTTAAAGAAGAGCTGATCCGTTGGCCGGGCTGGGAACCGGGGCTGACGCTTCCGGAAAAGGAGGGGAGAGTTGGCCGTCGTGAAAAACTGGAGTGGAAGTTGGCCGATCGGATCCTGGGAGGTTCCTCCTTCGCCTTGGAGGGAATTGTCCAACAGCCGGAGTTAAAGTTGAAGTGCCGAATTGTCCCTTATGGGGTGGACCTGAATCGGTTTACTCCCAAAGAACCCCCTCCCTCCGATTCCTCCGGTCTGAAGGTGCTGTTCGCAGGAGAGGTTTCCCTCCGGAAAGGGACTCCTTACCTTCTGGAGGCACTGCGTCTGCTGGGCTCTTCCCAGGTGGAAGCGCGCTTCGCTGGAT
>CAYJSX010000224.1:0-2507 GCA_964372575.1 uncultured Planctomycetia bacterium | reverse complement strand
CCCCTTCACCGAGCGCTGCATGTCGGTGACCTCTTCCGGACGCTCGTCGATCAACAGGACAATCAGCATCACCTCCGGGTAATTCTTCGTGATCGCGTTGGCCACCTTCTGCAGCAGGATCGTCTTGCCGGAATAGGGGGGGGCCACGATCAGGCCTCTTTGCCCCTTGCCCACCGGGGCCAACAGGTCCAGGATCCGGGTGGAGATCTCCTTGGGATCGTTCTCCAGCCGGTAGCGCTCGTGGGCGTAAACCGGGGTGAGGTTGTCAAAGAGGACCTTGTCCTTGGCCACCTCTGGATTCTCAAAGTTGACCGCCTCGACCTTCAGGAGGGCGAAGTAGCGCTCCCCCTCCTTGGGAGGCCGGATCTGGCCGCTGATCGTGTCACCGGTTCTCAGATCAAAGCGGCGGATCTGGCTGGGAGAGACATAGATGTCGTCGGGGCCGGGCAGGTAATTGTAGTTGGGGCTCCTTAAGAAGCCAAAGCCGTCCGGCAGAATCTCCAAGACCCCCTCGCCGAACATGTTCCCTTCCCGTTCGGCTTGACCCTGGAGAATCTTAAAGATGAGATCCTGCTTCTTCAGCCCTGAGATGCCGTTGACGTTAAGTTCCCTGGCGAGCTTGGTCAACTCGAGGATGGTCATCCCCTTGAGCTTGGCCAGGTCCAGCCCTTTGGCGGGCCCCTGCGCGGTGCGCGTGGCCTCGACCTCCTGCGGTGGTGACGTGCGCCCTTGATTTTGTTCTTCTTGCGTCATGGAACGTTCTCCTTTAATTGCCTCCATATCCGAATCACTTGACGGCGGGTCGAAGCCAGCGATCCGCCATTTCGCACCACAAAATCTGCCTCTGCCGCCTTCCGGCGAAGGGGCAGCTGAAGGCGGGCTCGCCGCGCCACCTCCTCGTGCGTCCAGGCCCGCTGCCGGCGCAGCCGACGAACCGCCTCCTTAAGCGGGGCGGTTACCACAACCAGAAAATCACAGCGGTACGCCCCCCCGGCCTCCACCAAGAGGGGAACATCCAGCACCACGATCGACCGTGGACGCCTTCTTTGAACCTCCCCAAGCTTGAAATGAATCTGGCGCCGAACCTCGGGGTGGATGATCCGCGTCAGCCGCGCCAGTTGCTCCCGGCGGCCAAAAACCCTCTCGCCCAACCGCTTGCGGTCGATGGCGCCTCGCCGGGTGAGGATCGAGTCGCCAAAGGCCGCCCGAATCCTCTGATGGACGGCCTCACCCGGCCTCATCAAGCCGTGGGTGATCCGATCGGCATCCACCACCACGGCGCCCAGCCGCTTGAACAGGCCCGCCACCGTCGACTTGCCGGTTCCCACCCCTCCTGTTACGCCAACGACAATCATGGCCTCACGCCAAGTTATCCACAGTTGGGGTCTGACCCCAATTGTTGATAACTTTCAACGGGGGGTGCCTGGCTCCCTCAGCTTTTCGTAGAGATTCAGGTACTCCCGGGCCGAGCGGTCCCAAGAAAAATCGGCGTTCATCCCCCGGCGCTGAAGGGCCTGCCATCGGCTGCGGTTCTGGAAGGCCTCCAGCGCCCGAGCCACCGCGTGGACCATCGTTCCGGAATCGTACGCCTCAAAGGTGAAGCCGTTGCCATTTGGGCCCTCTGTCACGGTGTCCTTGAGGCCTCCGGTGGAGCGCACGATCGCAACGGTGCCGTAGCGCATGGCGATCATCTGTCCCAGGCCGCACGGCTCGTACCGGCTGGGCATGAGGAAGGCGTCGGCGCCGGCGTAGATCCGGTGGGCCAGCCGATCGTCAAAGGCGAGGCGCAACTTGAACCGATTCGACCCCGCCAGGTTATGGGCCAAACCTTCTTCGATCGCCCGATCGCCGGTACCCAGGATGATGAGCTGGATCTGCTTCTCCCGAACCAGGAGTGGAAGCCCCAGGATGACCAGATCCAACCCCTTCTGAGAGGCCAGGCGGGTCACCATGCCAACCAGAAAGGCCTTGGGGTCCACCGGCAGCCGGAGGGACTTCTGAAGTTGTTCCTTTACCTTCGCCTTGCCGGCTAAGTGCGCGGAATCAAAATGGGCTTCCAAGGCCGGGTCTTGGGCCGGATCCCAGATGGAAAGATCGATCCCGTTGAGAATGCCCACGAGCTCGCGCGAGCGCTTTCTCAAGACACCGTCTAAACCCTCACCCGAAGCCGGCGACTGGATCTCTTGGGCGTAGGTCGCAGAGACAGTGGTGAGCCGATTGGCGAAGACGAGGCCCCCCTTGAGCAGGTTGACCCGGTCGTAGAACTCTAGCCCATCGATCGAGAAGAACTGCCAGGGCAGCTCCAGCTTCATGTACCGATCCTTTGGGAAGATCCCTTGATAGGCGAGGTTGTGGATGGTAAAGACCGTCTGGGTACGCCCCCACACCGGATCGTCCCGGAAGCGGTGGCGAAGATACAGGATCGACAGGGCCGCCTGCCCGTCGTGGGCGTGCAGGATCTGCGGGCGGATTCCACTCTTGCGGAAGAGCGCCAGGGCCTGGCGGCA
>CAYJSX010000223.1:0-2513 GCA_964372575.1 uncultured Planctomycetia bacterium | reverse complement strand
TGCGGGCCGACGGCTGGAACGCGGTTCCGATCATCCGGATGACCAACGTGAACCTCGAGCCAGGCACCGGGACGCTCGCCGATCTGATCCAGGATACCCGGCGCGGGATCCTGATGGCCACCAACAAGAGCTGGTCCATCGACGACCGGCGGCTCAACTTCCAGTTCGGGACCGAGATCGCCTGGGAAATTAAGAATGGCAGGGTGGGCGAGGTTTACAAAAACCCGATCTACACCGGGATCACGCCGGAGTTCTGGCGCTCCTGCACCGGGGTGGCTGGGCCGGCGGCGTGGAAGCTCTACGGCGTTCCCAACTGCGCCAAGGGGGAGCCGGTACAGATCATGCATGTGGGTCACGGGGCCTCTCCGGCCCGTTTCGAAAAGGTCCAGGTGGGCCGTGTTGCTGGGTGAGTCGCGGACCGTCTCGGCACTCCTTAAAGGGGCGAAGGCTTCGCGGGCCGACGAAACCCTGCTGGCCGCCCAGCGCGGAGGCCGAACCACCCTGCGCTTTGCCGGCGGGCGGATCCACCAGAACTTCCACGAAGAGGACGTGACGGTCTGGGTGAAGGCCGCCTGCGGCGGCCAGATGGGGGTGTCCACCACCTGCTCTCTGTCCCATGAAGCCATGGTCAAGGCGATTAACTCAGCCATCACCATCGCCCAGGTGGCAGCCAAGCGAATCCCCCCGGCCTTCTCGACTACGCCACCCAAGCGCCCTACCGCTAAACCTAAAACCCATTTCGCCGCCACCGTTCACAAGCCGCTGGTTTCCATTGTCCAGATGATCAGGCATTTGAACACCATCGCCCAGAGAAATGGGATGGACTTGGCAGGCTCCTTCATCTTCGGAGAGGACGAGTTGGCCGTTGCCGGATCGAAGGGTTTAAGTCAATACCAACCCTTCTCGGTGGCGGGCATCCGCCTGGTCGCCACTTGCGGCAAGGCCTCTGGCTTCGCCTCTTGCGTGGTTCGAGACATCGAAAGGCTGGATGCGGAGTCTTGCCTCGCCCGAGCCATCAAGATCTGCCGCAGGAACCAGGACCCGAGAACGATCCCCTTGGGCAAGTACGATGTCCTGCTGGAGCCGGAAGCGGTGGCGGAGCTTACAGAGTGGCTCTCCTTCATCGGCTTCGGGGCGAAGCACGTGGTGGAGGCAACGAGCTTTCTGTCCGGCCGGATGGGTGAAAAGATCGTAAGTCGAAAGATCACGATTATGGATGACGGCCCCAACCCGGAAGGGATGGCCGCCCCCTTTGACTTTGAGGGGATCCCCAAAGAGAAGGTTTTCTTGATCAACCAGGGCGTTGCCAGCGGGATGGTCTACGACAGCCATTACGCCAAGCTTCACCGGCGGCACTCCACCGGCCATGCCCTGGCCTACGACGAGACCGAGGGACCGCTGGCGGCCAATCTCTTTATGGCGGCAGGAGACACCCCTTATGAGGAGCTCATCTCCCGGATGGACCGGGGGATCTGGATTACCCGGTTCCACTACGTCAATGGCCTCTTGAACACTCAAGAGGCCTTGATGACCGGCTTAACGCGGGATGGAACCTTCCTGGTAAGAAAAGGAAAGGTGGTTCAGGCGGTCAAGAACCTGCGCTTCACCCAATCGATCCTGGAGGCCTTCTCCAGGGTGGCGGCGGTCTCGAGGGAGCGCCGATTGATCGCCGACCCGGCTCAAGGTTTCTCGGCCGCGGTCGTCCCCGCCCTCCTAATCCGCGGCTTCTTCTTCACCGGCCAAACCCAATAGAGACCGTTTCTCTCGGGGACACTTCTCTCCTTTACCATCACTGGAAGACGCGGTAGAGCCGATCTTCCTCTGGCAGTTCATAGGGTCTAATCGACGTAACATACTCCTCGTAACGAACTTGTCGTTCCCTCGGAGTCTCCCCAAGGCTTTCATATCCAGGATCCTGCGTGAGGGGTAAGCTGTTGCTCAACCCCTCTGCGTAGAACCGATAACTTGACCAAAGGTAATCACGTGGATGTGAAACCATCTCGGCTCGCACAGGGTTCCTCTCGATATAACGGCTGCACTCCAGCAAGTAACTTTCCTTCTCTATGGGAAAACTCTTAAAACGGCCTTGCCAAACGTGCCCGCAGAACTTGTAGTTAAGCCGATACCACCAACTATAGGAGAGCTGAATCTTCTGAAGAAACCTCGATAGCAGCTCGCGACTCTCCGAGAAAAGGAGCAGATGGGTATGATTTGTCATCAGGCAGTAATGTGAAATTTTCACAGGATGCTGTTTTCGATACTCCGCGAGGAGATGGAAAAACCTTAGGAAATCCCTTTTTTGGTGGAAGATGGCTTGGCGGTTGTTCCCACGTCCCAACACGTGATACCAACCTGTAGCAGAAACCTTCCTGGCTCGACCCATTTTGATAACCTCCCTAAGTGAGAAGTAATATTCTATATTAAATAAAATTATTTATCAATAACGAATTTTAAGATTATGAACACGACTCATGCAAAACCGTTCGTGCTGAGCTTGTCGAAGCACGAACGTC
>CAYJSX010000222.1:1361-2524 GCA_964372575.1 uncultured Planctomycetia bacterium | reverse complement strand
AAGTTTCTTAGCGAAATCATTCTTCACCCTCTCTGCTTCTTCGTCAGCAACCGCTGAAAGCCTGGCCTGAAACTCTTCCAAGTCGGTGGGAAATTTTAATCTATCCACCGCAAGAATGACCTGTTGGACAACGCTCTCTTCATACGGCCAAGACTTCAACGTACCTTTTCCGGTGCCGGTGGGAATCTGATGGTACAAAAACACGCGGTTAATGATCCTAGCATGGGGAGTTTTGAAACCAGAATAGATATAGAAAATATCTGCTCCTTTGATCCCTGGGGCATAATCGATCAGCATCAGGGCCACCTTATCGGCCAGTCTCTCCATCTCCTCCAGCCCGGTGGTGGTAGAGGAAGGTTGCTCGGTGACATTTCGATACAACGTGAAGCGTTCGGAAGAAAGCGGCACGGCCCCCTGTGGACTGACCAAAAGACCGCTGCACTGAATTCCCTCGATGGGTCTCACTGGAATAAGCATGAGGGGATCGCCCTTGGGTGCGATCCGATCCTCCTGAGGGACCTGCCATAGCTGCGCATCGTCAAGCCGCCTGGCTTGGTTGGCCAGATAAGCGCTTAAAGGAACTGGGGATAAGGGGAAAGCTTGTTTGAGTTGGGTAACCACCGCTTCCGCATCTCTCTCGGTTAACCCCCGAACGATCAGTATGTCTACGAGGAGGAGTTCCGTCTCATCGGCAAGTTCTATAGGCAGCTCATTCACCTTCACGACCAGTTCGTCTTTCTCGTTTTGGTAAAGATAGATCAAGTTTCCAGAAA
The DNA here is from genome assembly GCA_964372575.1 of uncultured Planctomycetia bacterium. Taxonomy (GTDB): domain Bacteria; phylum Omnitrophota; class Gorgyraeia; order 1-14-0-20-64-10; family 1-14-0-20-64-10; genus JACOVG01. The sequence continues at coordinate 1,751 of CAYJSX010000222.1, read as the reverse complement.
CCGGATCTACCCCCCGGAGGAAGGGTTTCCTGGACAGAGTGGTTACAGCAGGAGGGGTCAAATTAATAAGCGTATCGCCGGACAGCGGAAAAATATCTTTTTCTTTGAATAAGCCCAGGAATTTGAAACCTGCCCTCTTGGCTGGAGGTGGGGGGTAAGGACGGAGAAGGATCACCTGCCAGAACTTCCCGCTCAAATTGGGAAGTTTCGATCTCATTAGCTTCACCCGCACCCAAGCCCTCTGCTTTTCAGTAGCGCCTCCCTTGAGATAACGCTGCGCAGCTTCGTAAGACAACGCCAATTGTTTCCGATAGGTGTAACGTGTGATTGCGATATCCGAAACGATTTGATTCTTCTCCGAAACCATCAGCCAAAATTCCGGTTGGAGGG
>CAYJSX010000222.1:0-1351 GCA_964372575.1 uncultured Planctomycetia bacterium | reverse complement strand
CAAATCCTCATAATATTCCATCGGCCAAGATTCGGGTGGCCTTCCCTTGTCCGCGGGGGTGACCCAGCGGGTGGTGTGGGGCATACTCACAAAGTCGAAACCGGGCAGACCCGTAGGATGAAGCACGGGCAGGTCAATGAGCCTTTGGAAGCGGGACCTCGAACCGTCCTTGGGGGGCTCTCCTTGGTGAGGTCTTCCGGCTTTCTTCATTATGAAATCGCGGCTCACCTTAAGGGTTCGAACGCGGATGGGCTTTTGCTTAATATCGGCTCGATCGATCAGACCGACCGCCCAAAGTTCTAAGCCGGGCAAAAAGGCGTACCTTTCCCTATTCCACTGGGGGTGGTTGGAGGCCAGCAGGATAACAAATTGCAACGGGGATTCCTGAATTTCTTTCCGTTCGTTGGGCCTCTTGGCAAAGTGGGCCCGGACAAGAAAGTGCCGGCGCCTATAGGAATCGGTCTTAATCTGGCGTGTGAGAACCAGATGGGTCCATCCTGCCTCGGCTTGAGACTTCTTGACTTCAGGCCCCAGATTCTTCGCAGGCTTGATGCGGAAAGCCTTCAACATCCCCCACAAGGAATCCAAGTCATCTTCCAAAGGAAGGATAAATCTATGGGGAAAGTCCTCCAGCAAATTCCTCTCGGCTAAGGAGATTCCCTCATCCAAAAAGATTTGCCCTGGGGTTAGAACTCTAAGGTGCTTATTAGAGCCCCCGCCTTTCTTAAGATCCTTTGGAAAGGCTATCTTAACGGCCCCCACATAGGACGAAGGCTCTTTGGCCAATCGCTCAAAAAGCGTTTGACGCCCTTCAAGATCAGGTTTGTCCTCTAAAGGAATTTGATAGATCCTAATCCATTTCTCTTTAGTCCGCGGGTCTTCCATGTAGTGGTAAAGGAGGGTGGGGAGGGGGGGTTTGGAAAGATTGCCATCGTTGCCTTTCGGAAGTCGTCCTCGAAGGAGCCGGGTCATCCCCACGTTTTCACCTGCCCATTTGATGAAAGGCAAGACAGATTCTCGCTTGGTAGGCAAGACGTGGGCCAGTAGTGTAGTTGAAGGGGCGTTTGAAGGCACCCAGAGTCGGCCAAAGGCGAGGTAACTCTTACCTGTCTCCAGAGGGACTTGCCCGATCGCCCACCGGAGAACATCGTCTGCCTCATCAGAGTCCATTACAAAGAAATCCTCCTCCAGCCCGGCGGCGGGAGATGACGTGGCGGCTCGGCTGGGCTCCAGGGGTCCCAGAAGGGCAGCGGAAAGCTGCTTCTCTTCGAGGCCGGAGTCTACGGTCTGAATTTTGCGCAGGGCGAGGGCTGGGGTAGGCAGGGTGAGGGCGAGGGTTAGCCAAAGGGCC
>CAYJSX010000221.1:0-2539 GCA_964372575.1 uncultured Planctomycetia bacterium | reverse complement strand
CCATTACAACCTGGGAGTCGCCCTTGCCAAACAAGGGAAGCTCGAGGAGGCGATCGGACAGTATGAAGAGGCGCTTCGGATCAAACTGGACTTTGAAGATGCCCATTACAACCTGGGAATCGCCCTTGCCAAACAAGGGAAGCTCGAGGAGGCGATCAAGCACTATCAGGAAGCCATCCGGCTGAAGCCCGACCACACCGATGCCCATATCAACTTAGGGGTCCTCTTGACGCAGCAGGGCCAATCGGAACAGGCCAAGGCCCATTTCCTTGAAGCCCTCAGGATCGATCCCAACAGGGCCGATGCCCACAACAACCTAGGGGTGGTCTCTGAGCGAGAGGGCAATCTCGGAGAGGCGATCGCACATTACTCCAAAGCCCTGCGGCTTAAGCCGGATTTCGCCGAGGCACGTGAGAACCTCAACAAGGCCCTCGCCCGGCAGAGGGAATCTCAGCCGCCGGCAGGTTCATCCCATGGTCCCTAAAGAAAAGGAAACTTCCCATCTCCCCGGCATCGGACGCAACGACCCGTGCCCCTGCGGCAGTGGAAGAAAATATAAAAGGTGCTGTCTTGGAAAATCCGGACAGATCCAAGCGCCCCTTCCCTCTGGGCAAAACTCCCTCCCCGGGAGCCGTCGCTCCCTTGTCTTAAGGGCTGCGGTAATCGCTGCCGCAGCTGTGGCGGTGTACTTCAATAGCTTTGCGGTGCCCTTTCTGTACGATGACCAGCGCATGATCCTTGACAATCCTGCCATTCGTCATCTCGGGTCACTGTGCAGATCCTTCCTGGTTCTTCCATCCGACCAACTGGCGGGGCGGCCGGTGGTCAGTCTGTCTCTGGCGATCAACTACGCCTTGGGGGGGTTGAATCCCATCGGGTACCATCTGGTCAATCTCCTCATCCATCTGGGGACGGGGCTGGTGCTGTTCGGGGTGGTGAGGAGGTTGCTGAGCCAGGGGGCTACGGGGAGTCGGTATGGTGCCTCCTCCCTGAACCTGGCCTGGGTGGTGGCTCTTCTCTGGGTGGTGCATCCTCTGCAGACGCAGAGCATCACCTACGTCATCCAGCGGTCCGAGTTGCTGATGGGGCTATTTTATGCCTTGACCCTCTATGGCGCCATCCGGAGTGCATTGGGGCCTAGGCGCTGGGGGTGGGGGGCTGCGGCGGTGGTCTTCTGTGCTCTGGGGATGGGAACCAAAGCGGTGATGGCCACGGCACCGGTGATGGTGCTTCTGATCGACAGGACCTTCTTCTTTGGCTCCTGGAGGGTAGCGTTTCGGAGGAGGTGGGGGCTGTACGCGGGGCTAGCGGGGACGTGGGGGCTGTTGGTCTTTCTGGTCAACCTACCCCACGATGTTGTCCCTACGGCGGGCTTTGCCATGCGGGGGATCACTCCCTTGGGATACGCTGCAACCCAACCTAGCATCATCCTTCATTACCTCCGGCTCGCCGTATGGCCGCATCCGCTGTGTCTGGACTACCTCTGGCCGGTGGCGAAAGCTCCTTCCGAGATCCTTCTGCCTGCCCTGGTCCTGGGGGGGATATTGGCAGGAACCCTCTGGGCATGGCGCAGGAGGCCTCTCTGGGGGTTCTTTGGGGTCTGGTTCTTCCTTATTCTAGCGCCCAGCTCCAGCTTCATCCCGGTGGCGGATCTGGCGGTGGAGCATCGGATGTATCTGCCTCTGGCAGGGGTGGTCACGCTGGGGGTCTTGGGAGCCAATGGGATCTTAAGCCGCCTGTCCTCCCGGAGATTCAAGCAGGTTCTCGCCATTGGAATCACTGTAGCCTTGGTGGCGACACTGGGGGTGGTAACAATCCGGCGCAACCAGGATTACCGAAGCCCCCTGGCTATCTGGCTCGATACGGTGGCGAAGCGACCCAAGAATCCGCGGGCCTACAACAACTTGGGATCTGTCCTTACCAACGAGGGGAGGCATCAAGAGGCTCTTCCCTATTTATTCAAGGCGTTAGAGGTGGCCCCAGCCAGCAGCGGAGGACTTTATGAGGTCAACAGAACCCATTACAACCTGGGAATCGCCCTTGCCAAACAAGGGAAGCTCGAGGAGGCGATCAAGCACTATCAGGAAGCCATCCGGCTGAAGCCCGACCACACCGATGCCCATATCAACTTAGGGGTCCTCTTGACGCAGCAGGGCCAATCGGAACAGGCCAAGGCCCATTTCCTTGAAGCCCTCAGGATCGATCCCAACAGGGCCGATGCCCACAACAACCTGGGTAATGCGCTATTAGAACTCGGTCGCATGGAGGAGACGGTGGCCCAGTACCGTCACGCCCTAAAGCTCAAGCCCGATCACGATCAAGCCCATTACAACCTGGGAGTCGCCCTTGCCAAACAAGGGAAGCTCGAGGAGGCGATCAAGCACTATCAGGAAGCCATCCGGCTGAAGCCCGACCACACCGATGCCCATATCAACTTAGGGGTCCTCTTGACGCAGCAGGGCCAATCGGAACAGGCCAAGGCCCATTTCCTTGAAGCCCTCAGGATCGATCCCAACAGGGCCGATGCCCACAACAACCT
>CAYJSX010000220.1:0-2564 GCA_964372575.1 uncultured Planctomycetia bacterium | reverse complement strand
CAAAGTCAGCGCTTTTTCTATCACAGGAATAATCTGATCCGTTGGCTCCGGGTAGGAAAGAACTCGCGCAAGGAAAAAATGTGGATATGCCCAGGCCGGATCCTTGTCAATTGCCGATTGCAGGTGCTGTTGGATTAACGGGGTTTGATCCGGATGTTGTTGCCAGACCCCATAGGCTATGACGGCGGACCCGAACGCAGCCACTTTTGGATCGCTTGATTTGTTCCCTGAAAGCTGAAGGATTGTTGAGAGGGCATGACCTGCGGCGACAGAGTCACCTTGTTCAATAGCATGTCGACCCTGTTTTAACCACCCCTCGATCGTTGAGGGTGATGTCCTTTCCGATTCTCCTCTCACGTCCCCTCCTGAAAAACACAATCCTGCAAGGGCCATAATACCGCTTAAGAGAGCGAGGATCACGTGTCTCCTCATGAGGAGTTACCATCATCCGCCTGCGCAGGCGGGACTAAATCGCGTAGATTTTTACCCCATTGGGGTAAAGCTCGCCATAAGCTGCCAGGGGTACGCCAACTATTCGGAGGTAAACCGGGGAGTTGATTTCCCGTAACGACTTGCGTATCGCACACCAGTTCAGAGCAGAATTTCCGATTAGGATCCTCGCGGGTTACATCTCCCAGCAACGGGATGCCTCCAAAGAGAGCGCCGAAATAATTGTAGTGTGGGGCTTTCCGCGCAAAAGTTCGGCCATCGTTATTTAATTCATAAAACCGCTTAAGGTAACTAACCGGGTTCTCGCCCGTACCAGCATTGTTCGGTTTGCCAGCTACTATGACAGTTTGGCGCTGGACCCATTCCTCAAAGGGCGTCCTCAGAAAATCATCGCCATCTTTTTTGCCCAAACTTCTTGGATTAATATCGATCACCCACAGTTTACCATTGTCATCTCGTTCCAGGTAACCGGCATGATTGACTGGAGCAAGGGTGGCTTCGCGGATTGCAACACTTATGATGCCTGGGCCCCCGACCATGAGGATGTCCCCGTTCTGGCCAACTTTGACGATAGCATCAATGGTTTGGGCTTTCTCTACGGCCAATTGTTCATCGGTCTTAAAACCTAAGTGTGTAGCGGCATTCCTGATCCGTTCCCAGAAGTTCTTGAGCTGACCAGCTGCGCCGGGAGAAGTGCGGGCTTCTTCCTCCAGTTGCTGGAGGGATTTGCCCATGGTGGCGCGCACGATCTCATCGGCCAGCTCCATGCGGTCGACCTTGACCTCAGTCTGGCCCTGGGCATTGGTCTGGACTTGGGCCACCAGTTCTTTGGCTCCCGCTGGCGTGTCAACCGTAACTTTGGTAGGAGTGGTCGTGTTGACCATCTCGCCGTTCTGGAAGTAGAACTGCCGGCCGGTCCGCTGGTCTTGGAGAATGCCGTCCTTAAGGGTTCCGTCGGCGTTCAGACCGACGTTCTGGAAGGAGTTGGGGGTAATCCGGTAGAGGGTGCCTGTTTTGTCTTGAATCTCGATCCAATCCGCCCCAGCTGCTTCCAGGCGGATTTTGGCGGCGATCTGCTCGCCGGTCAGCGGATTGGTGAAGGTGCGCGTGATTTCCGAATTGGCCGCACCGGCAGTGCGAGTGGTCGGGTCCACTTTTGGAGAAGCAACGTAGCGGATATAATCCTGCCCTTGGAGAGAAGCAATGAGGGAGTGCGTGGTGGGATCCACCCAAAGGTATTTTCTGTTCCCGCTGGCGTCGGTGCCGAGGGAGATCTGAATGGCTGATTGGCCATCCAGCTCAACAAGGTTGTTGGGATCTCGGAGTTGCGCGTTGATGGCTTGCTGGATGGAGAAGGATTTTCCGGCGCTGATGAGGGATTCCACGGACTCCCGGTAGAGGAGCGAGGTGGCGTAGGTTTCCACAGCGGCGCCCAAGCCCTGCTCCCGGACGATGGTGGAGAAGTCGTTGAGCTTGGCCAGGTTCTGGGCTGTGGTCACGGGGTCGCCGGGGACGACCTTCCCGATTTCAGTGAATCCGCCCACAGCGCGGGTGAGCGTCTCGCCGATGCCGGCAAAGATGCCTTTACGTTTGCTGGCTGGATCCAGCGGATTTTGGGCAGTAATCAGCCCGTCGATGGCGCTGGTAACGGTGGCAGAGGCCAAACCGCCCAGCAGAGGGTCCAATCCCTGGGTGGCGAAGGAGAGGCCGAGCTGGAGGGCGCCCCGGGTGAGGCCGTCTTGCATACCCTTCAGGACATTCTGGGCAATGTCCCCCGTTTTTGTAATATTACGAATTCCTGCCTTGATGGGCATCCCGGCTAGTTGGGATTGTTTGCCATAATTGGCGGCCTGCCCATCCGACAAAAAAAGACGGGCGCCACCGCCAGGTGGTAGATTCGGGAAGTTTAGCTGGAGAGGCGCCGCCCAGCTGGTCTGGGCGGCAAGGAGTGCTGCAGCGAGGAAGCCCGCCAGAATCCTGACGGGCCGTGGTACCCGGAGGATTGACACGCCGTCATTCTACGCCCTCCAAGGTTTCCGTCTCAACGAATAGCTTCTCGAGCCGGGCGAACTGGTCCTCCGGATCGATCTTCTCGAAGTCCATGTCCTGCATCA
>CAYJSX010000219.1:0-2566 GCA_964372575.1 uncultured Planctomycetia bacterium | reverse complement strand
GGATGATCGCCCCCACGATGGGGTGCTCCTGCATCTTGCGCATCTCGGCCGGGGTGAGCCTGCCCTTCTTGCGTAGGATCTCATCCGGCACCCCGATCTTGCCGATGTCGTGCAGCAGGGCGGCGATGTTCAGCATCTCCCTGAAGCGGGGGGTGTTGAAGACCTCTGGATGGTTGCCAAGCTCGTCGGCCACCGCCATGGCGAAAGAGGTGCAGCGCTCGGTATGTCCATGGGTGTAGGGGTCCCGGGCATCCACCGCGGCGGCCAGGGCGATGGCCGTGTGGATGAAGAGGCGGTGCTCCCTCTGGTAAAGATCCTCGATCTGGTGCATCCGGGCAAAGAGCTGCTCGTAGAGCTGGGCGTTCTCCAGGGCGATCGCCCCTTCGTTGGCCAAGGTCGAGAGGATGTCGATGTCCTCCTGGGTGTAGATCTCCCCGGAAAGCTTCTCCCCCAGCACCAAGAAGCCCTGCATCCGGTCCTTGGTAAAGGCCGGCACGCAAAGCTCGGCCTTGAGCCGCCCCATCTCGGCCTGGATCTGCGCCAGCGTCCGGCGCAGGACCAGGCGGTTGCCTGGAAAGAGGGTGTCGCTCCTCAGCCAATGCTCCACCTCGTCGGCCGAGAGGGGCTCCCGCTTCTCCTCCAGCCAGGCGATCAGCGGATTGTCCCGGTCCACCTGAAGCTCCGGCTCCAGCTTGGCCCGCCCCCGGCTGACCTTCAAGCTGTAGAAGTCGCTTGAGCGGTGGAGGATCGCCACATGGGTCACCCGAACCCGCATCCCGATGAAGTGGGCCATCAGCTTAAGCAGCCGATCCACCGACGTCACCTTGCCCATCCCCTTGGAGGCCTCTTTGAGGGTCTTCTGCCACTCGTACTTCTTCTGGAAAAGGAGCCGGTCGGTGAGCCGGGTGAGCCACGTATCCAACGGCCGCACCAGGGCCGTCACAATGCTCAAGGCCACCACACACATCCAGAGCACCCGCTTGTCCAGCGACTGAGGCCCGTAGAAGAGAAGCTGCCCAAAGAAGACCACGACCACCACAAACAGGCCCACCAAAATCGAGTAGAGGCTGGCATAGATCAGGGTGTTCTTCACCACGATCGAAACGTCCATCAGCCGCCAGCGGACGATCGCGTACCCGATCAGGGCGTAGAAGACCAAAAGCCCCTGCCCTACCGGCGCCATCGGAACCCCAAGGGCCAGCGGCACCATCGAAAGGAATGACGCCAAGCCGATGAGCGAGGCCAAGACCACGTAGAGGATTTGGTTGCGCTTGTACCCCACCTGAACCCGGTATTCCTTAAGGAGCAGCCCGATCGAATAGAGGAAGAGCCCCAAAAACCAGAGGGCAAAGGGGCCGTAGAAAGGCCCGGCCACCGGGTAAAAATGGAACGGCGGCTCTGTCTGAAGATCCCGAACCATCAAGGGCGTGAGCGAGAGCAGGGCGAACAGCCCGGCCAAGCGCAGGCCCCAGCGCAAAAGCCCCTGCCGCCTGGCAGGCCCATTCATCAGGGCCAGCGTAAAACGCAGGAACAAAGCCGGGATGAAGCTGAAGGCCGCGTGGGGCTACCGAGGCCAGAAAAAGCCCCAACCCAGAGAAGGAGAAAGGAGCATGAAACCGGTCGCCAGCGCCCACACCGACGTCCCCAGGGAAAAGGCCAGCCACGCCTGGTTCATCACCCCCTGGCGGTTCTTCGCGTAAACAAAGAAGCCCACCCCCAGGCTCGTGCCAGCCGTCGCGAACAGCCCCCAGTTCCCGAAGGTCATCACGCCTGTCTCGCCTTTTCCTTCATCTCGAGCGCCGCCTTCCGGATCACCTCACCCAGCCGGGCGAGCCCCGCCTGGGTGAAGCTCTCGTTAAAGAGCACCTTCACCCCCCGCTCACTCAAGTCCTCTACCTTCTCGTTCTGCTTGGCCAGCAGGCTCCGCTGAGAGCCGTGGATGATGAGCTCCTTGGGTCTGGCAGACAGCGCCATCGTCTTGACCACCAGGTCCCCGGTCAGCCCCAGCATCGCCAGGTCCACCAACAGGATCTCCGGCCTGAAATGCCCGATCTTCTCCAGTGCCTCCTCGGTGGAGCAGGCGCAGGCCACCTCGTACTCGCCCCCGCACTTCTCCGGACTCGTGAAGAAGACCTCCTTGAGCTGATAGGTGTACTCCGAGGGCTCCACAAAGAGGAGTCTCGCCTTGGGCCGAGGCCCCTGGTCCAGCGCAGGGACCTCCCGGACCGGCGGCTTGATCTTCGGCTTCCCCTCCAGGACCTCTTCCACCGTCCGGGTCAACGACTCAATCCCAAAGGGCTTGATCAGGAAGGCGTCCACTCCCATCCGTTCTACCATCTCTTGGAACTGGTCGTCGTAGGCGGTCACCACAATGACCTTCGGGCTGGAGCTCTGGGTATGAATGAATTTAAGGACTTCGACACCATTTACCCCCGGCATCCTCAGGTCCAGCAGTACCAGGTCAATCACGAACTGGCGGATGTACTTTATCGCCTGCAGGCCGTCCAGGGCAGTCAGCATCTCATAGCCCTTGCCCAGGAAATAGGCGTTCAGCGCGAAGGCCACC
>CAYJSX010000218.1:0-2610 GCA_964372575.1 uncultured Planctomycetia bacterium | reverse complement strand
TCCGATCTGGCTGGGAGCCCGTGAGCCCTGAGCTCCTGAGGGCCGGGGTGATCCTGTGCGACTTGAAGACCGCCCACCTGCAGTTTCCGCAACTGGTCGAAGCCTATCTCATGGAAAGCAGCCAGCCGGAGGGGCTCGCCCCCCAAGCTTTCTTGCGAAAGCAAGATGGGGGGCTCGCCAAGTTTGTGGCGCTCCACGAGGCCATGTTCGATCAAGGGCTCTTCTGCTTTGTTCCGGAAGAGACCCGGGTCGAGATTCCTCTTCGCTGCTGGATAGAGGCCACACAGGCAGGCACGGCGATCTTCCCCCATCTGGTCTTGATCGTAGGCCCCAACGCCCAGGTCACCCTGATCGACGAGAGGCGCTCTGCGCCAGGAGGGGTTAATGGTGCGGCTTCCGATAGCCGCAGCCATGCGCCAGGAGGGGTTAATGGTGCGGCTTCCGATAGCCGCAGCCATGCGCCAGGGCTGGGCCCTGACCCGATCGTCTCGGATGAAGTGGTGGAGATCTTCGTCAAGGCCGGGGCCAGCTTGAAGTACATCCACCTCCAGCAGTGGGGGCCGCAGGTGGCGGAGCTCTTTACCCAGCGCGTCTCGTTGGAGAGGGAGGCGCAATTCCTCAACCTGACGGTGGGGTTGGGCGGGACGCTCACCAAGGCGAACGTCGAAACCCGCTTGACCCAACCCGGCTGCCGATCAGAGATCCTGGGGCTCTTCTTCGGCAGCGGCCGCCAGCACTTTGATCTGCACACCCTGCAGGACCACCAGGCGCAGGCCACCGCCAGCGACCTGTTGTACAAGAGCGCCCTGCGGGACGATTCGGATTCGATCTACACAGGGCTGATCCGAATCCGCAAGGAGGCGCAGAAGTCGGACGCCTATCAGGCCAACCGGAATCTTCTCCTAAGCCAAGGGGCCAAGGCCGATTCGATCCCGATGCTCGAGATCGAGGCCGACGATGTCCGGTGCACGCACGGGGTGGCGGTGGGCCCGGTGGACGAAGAGCAGACCTTCTACCTGATGAGCCGAGGGGTACCCCTGGCCGAGGCCGAGCGGCTTATCGTGGAGGGCTTCTTTGAGCAGGTGCTGCAGCGCCTCCCTGTGGAGGATCTTCGGCAGCGGCTTACGGAAGAGGTGGCTAAGCGGATGGCCAACGGTTCCCATGGCTGATTGGGTTGCCGTGGCCGGCGCAGGCGATGTGCCGGAGGGCGAGGTCAAGGCCTTTGAGGCCAATGGCCAGCGTCTGGTGATCGCCCACACCGAGGGGGCCTTTTACGCGATGGAGGATCTGTGCACGCACGACGATGGCCCCTTGGGGGAAGGCGAGCTGGCAGGCGATCTTTTGGAGTGCCCCCGGCACGGGGCCCGGTTTGACGTGAAGACCGGGCAGCCGGTCACGCTGCCGGCGGTGATCCCGGTCAAGACCTTCCCGGTGAAGGTGGCCGGGGATAAAATTTTGGTTCAGATATAAAGTGTAAAGGAGGAAAAGATGGTCACACTGACAGAGAAAGCGGTACAGAAGGTGCAGACCCTACAGCAGCAGGAGGGCAAGGCCGGTTACGCCTTGCGGGTGAAGGTGGTGGGAGGGGGTTGTTCCGGCTACTCCTACAGCTTGGATTTTGAGGAAAGACCCCAGACCGGCGATTCGGTTTTTGAGGACCACGGGGTCAAGATCATCGTGGATCCGAAGTCCCTGGCGATGGTGGAAAATTCCCAGGTGGACTGGGTCGACGCCATGACCGGGGCCGGCTTCACCATCCAGAACCCCAACGCCAAGGGCTCCTGCGGCTGCGGACACTCGTTCAGCGTGTAACGATCCAGACACGTCACCCTCGCCCTCGATGTCATCCCCGACTTGATCGGGGATCGGCCTCGAGGGCGGAAATGACACTAAGGATGAACGATGTTTGACGTCGCTAAGATAAGAGAGGATTTCCCGATTCTCGCGCGGCAGGTGCACGGCAAGCCGCTCGTGTATCTGGACAACGCCGCCACCTCGCAGAAGCCAAGAAGCGTGGTGGAGGCCCTGGTGTCGTACTATACCCAGACCAACGCCAACATCCATCGGGGCATCCACGCCTTGAGCGAGGAGGCGACGGCGCAGTACGAGTCGGCCCGGGAGAAGGTTGCCCGCTTCATCGGGGCGCCCAAACCGGCCACCGTGATCATGACCCGCAACGCCACCGAGGCGATCAACCTGGTGGCCCACGCCTGGGGCCTCAAGCACGTGGGCGCTGGGGATGAGATCCTGCTTACCGAGATGGAGCACCACTCCAACCTTGTCCCCTGGCAGATCCTCGCCAAGCGCCAAGGGGCGCATCTTAAGTTCATCCCGGTTACGCCCGAGGGACTCTTGGGGCTGGAGGAGCTCCCTGCCCTCTTGACGGCCAGGACCCGGATCGTGTCCCTTACCCTCATGTCTAACGTGCTGGGGACGATCAACGACGTGCCGGGCGTGGTGCGCCAGGCCCACGCCAAAGGGATCCCGGTTCTCGTGGACGGGGCCCAAGGGGTGCCGCATCTGCCGGTGAACGTCCTGGATTCAAACTGCGATTTCCTGGCCTTTTCAGGCCACAAGATGCTGGGTCCCACCGGGGTGGGCGTCTTGTAC
>CAYJSX010000217.1:0-2632 GCA_964372575.1 uncultured Planctomycetia bacterium | reverse complement strand
GTGGGATAGACCGGGTTTTTACGATGGGTGATGGCGGTCATGTGGAGGACCGGATACGGTTCCGGCAGAGAGTAGTAGCCGGTGTGGTCGCCAAAGGGGCCCTCCTCCTGTCGCTCGCCCACCGTCACGAAACCCTCGATCACGATCTCGGATTCGGCCGGCACCTCCAAGTCCACCGTTACCCCTTTGACCAGCGTAACCGGTTCCTTGCGCAGGAACCCGGCAAAGAGGAACTCATCAATTCCCTCGGGCAGCGGGGCGCTGGCGGCATAGATCGTGGCCGGGTCGCCGCCCAAGGCGATCGCCACCGGCATCTTCTCACCGGGTGCATAACCCCGCCAATGCTCGGCCCCATCCTTGTGCGGCTGCCAGTGCATCAGCAGGGTCTCTTGATCCACCACCTGAAGACGGTAAAGCCCGAGGTTGCGCTTGCCGGTTAACTTGTTGCGGCTCATCACCCCTCCCAAGGTGATGAAACGCCCGGCATCCTTGGGCCAGCATTGGAGGATGGGAAGCTGCGCCAGGGAGGGTCGATCTTTGATCACAACCTCCTGGCAAGGGGCGCGGGAAACAAGCTTGGGAGGAAACTTCGCCGCCTCGGCGAGCTTAGGGAGAAGGGCCAGCTTGTCCAATAAGCCGGAGGGGGCAGGAATTTCCATCAGCTCGGTAATCCGACGGGCCACATCGTTCAAGTCGGAGACGCCCAGGGCCAGCTCCATCCGGCGCTTCGTGCCAAAGAGGTTGATCGCCACTGGAATGCCCCGACCGTTCGTGGTGAGTCCTGTCGAACCACGAACTTTCTCAAAGAGAAGGGCCGGGCCGCCGGCCTTCATCACCCGGTCGGCAATCTCGGCAATCTCGAGGATCGGGTCCACCTCCGCCCGGATCCTTTTCAGCTCCCCTTGGCGCTCCAGTTCGGCAATAAATTCAGAAAGGCAGGCAAAGGCCATGCCAACAGGATATCAGGGGCCTAGGGAGCAAAGCAAGGGGGGCTTAGCCGCGAGGTCTAAGTTGTTGGAGAAGCAGGTCGTAAACCTCTGGCCGAGGGGCAACAAGCACAAGGCGTATCAACCGATGGGAAGCTTCGATCCGATAAACCATACGATAAGGATGAATCGGGTAGCTTCGGTAGCCAGACAGCTCTCGTTCAAGGGACTTGCCCACCAGGGGTTCAGATTCGAGTAAGCGGAGACTCGCGTGGAGCTTCTGTTTTATGGAGGGCGGGAGGTGGGTCAGAAGATCCCGAAGTTCCGGTGGAACAATAACCCGGTACCGGATCACCTACCCTTCCCGAAAACCTGATCGAGCGTATGGCCTTTCCCACCGCGGCGAAAGTAGGCCTCACTCCTTCTGATCTGCGCCATGGCCTTGGGATCGCTCAAGACCTCGATCGTCTCCCGAAGGCTCTCGTATTCATCCGTGGAAATGAGGATGGCTGCAGGGCGCCCGTTGCGGGTGATGACCACCTCGTCATCCCGCTCGGCCACCCCCTTAACGAGCTTGGGCAGCTTCGCCTTCACCTCAGAGATCGGCAGGGTTTTTGTCATGGTCTGAATTCTGGTCTACTCATTATTTTACCCTATCTCCCTCCCCGTTGCCAAAGAAATTACCGCGCTGGGGTCTTCCAGACCTCAGAAAGGCAGGGGTCAGCGGTAGGCCTCGCGCCGGTGGGCTATCCGGTAAACCACCACGACCTCCTCTTGGGGTTGGACTCCATAAAGGATCCGGTAGTCACCACTTCGCCACGATCGGGCACCTTTCAGGCGGCCATGGAGAAACTTACCTCGCGAAGGATCGGCGGCGAGCTCTTGCAAATCTTCCTCAAGCTGCTGTTTTAGGGGCAGGTTGAGCTTGGTAATCTCCCGGCGGGCAGTTGCCGTAAACTGGAGCTTCCAGCTCACATCCGGCTCTTTGGTTTCGCTCTGGGCTGCGGACGCCCAAAAACCTCCTCGTAGGAATAGAGCTTCCCCTCTTTCGCCTCCCGAACCGCCTGGGCCATCTTCCGCAAGAAAAGCGGAGAGTGTTCCATCAAATAATCCTCCAGCCCTTCCTCGTCCACAGCATGGATAACGGCCCTGGGTTTCCCCCGCAGCGTCACCACCACATCCCCCCGGCGGCTTCGGCGAACCACTTCAGAGGCGTGTATCTTCAGCTCCCTCATGTTGACAAATTGAACCATCGCTCCCTCCGCTGGCTTGTGACTACATTTGGGCTACACTGTAAGTATGGCACCTCTTGGGTTCAATGTCAAGATGGCCTTGGGAACAGGGACGCGTAGGTGGAATCAGTATTGGATGCTTAAGAGCCGCTCTTGGCCGATGGCGGCCTCGCTCCACTCCTCTAGCCCAGCCCGTAGGACCTGGCCCGTAAGGCGTTGGGCAATGGCAGCCAGCGCGGCCAGATGGGACGGCGTCAACTCCCGCCAGAGAGAGCCAGGAATGGCCACGATCGATGTGGAGGCCCCGGCTGGCCGCCATCTCTCTTCTAACCCCGCAGTTACCGAATCCGGAAGCAGGATGAGGTCGGATGGACCAAGCTCATATTCCGCTAAGAAGGCGCGGGCCTGGGCTGGATCCTCTGGCATTTGAATCTCCTCCAATCCTGCAAAGTCCGGCAAGGCAAGTCCGCCATG
>CAYJSX010000216.1:0-2635 GCA_964372575.1 uncultured Planctomycetia bacterium | reverse complement strand
AGAGACCGGCCAAGGGCTTTAAGTGAAACCGTCGCTGGAGCAGCTTCTATTTCCCAGGCGCTGTTTAAAAAGATCCAACCCAAAGCGAGGCCCAGCCCTAGCGCCAACACAAGAGAGATTCCCGCCTGCCGGTTCCAGCGGGGCAGATTCGGATCGGCGATCCGGGCGGTGAGCATTACTCCAAAGAGGATCAGGGTTAGGATCGCCCCCACGTAGATCAGAAGCTGAGCCACCGCCAGGAATTCGGCCTCCAGGTAAAGGTATAACACTGCCACCCCAAAGAGGGCCAGGGCCAGGCCCAGGGCGGCCCGGAAGAGGTTCCTGGCGCTCACCGCCCACCAAGCACCCAGCAGCGTCGCGAACGCCACAACATAAAAGGCGGCCTGTGCCGCCTTTTCCAGAGGACCTACGGTTTCGAGCATGGAGACCCCATTATACGGGCCTGGCCCCCATCCCTTCAAGCCAAGAGAACGCTTTTGGGTGCCAGGTTTTAACCTGGCACCCTTCTTGGTATAATGCCCGAAGATGTTGCCCTTCGTCAGCATCATCGTTCCCGCTTGCAATGAGGCACGCCTGATCTCCGGTTGCCTTGAGAGTCTTCTTCAGCAGGATTATCCAAAAGAGCGCCTGGAGATCATTGCTGTGGACAACAACTCCACCGACGATTCCGCCCCCGTCATCCGCCAATATCCGGTGCGTTACCTCTTTGAGGCCAAGCGAGGGGCCGGTGCCGCTCGCAACCGGGGAGCGAGGGAGGCCAGGGGCGAGCTGCTCGCCTTTGTGGATGCCGACTGCGTCCTTCCGCGCGATTGGGTTTCCCGGCTGGCGACCCTCTTGAATGCTCCGGATGGTCCAAAGATCGCCGGCAGCCGGACCGTCTCCGGAGGAAATTCTCTCATCGAGCGGTTTCTGGACTACCGGGGCCGCTGTTTCTACACCGAGCCCAAGGCGTTAAACGGCCATCCCCCCTGCCTTCCGTGGCTCATCACCACCAACGTGATGGTACGCCGAGAGCTTTTTGAAGAGGCGGGCGGGTTTGAGGAGGCCCTTCAGCCAGGAGAGGATGTCGATCTTTCCTGGCGGCTCCTGAGGGAGGGGATTTACCCTAAGTTTCTTTCAGACCTCATCGTCCGGGAGCGAAGGAACTGCTCACCCCTCCATTTTTATGCCAAGAACTTCAGGGTAGGGCACTCCGCCTTCCTTCTGGAGCGTCGTTATCAGGCGAGCTGCTTCATCCCCCAGAGGTTGCGCCTGCTGAGAGCCATCCTGAGGGTCCTTGGCAGGCCCTACTTTTTCTTAACCTGTACGGGCCACATCGCCTTTCAAGCTGGCAAGGTCTTCATGCAGCTTAAGCACGATCTGTTCAAGAGACCGCTTCCGGTTTCTGTTTTACCTGCCCAGGTCTCTTCTCTGATGGTGTACGCGTGCCAACTTGAGCCGGAAAAACGGCTCCTCTATCTGGCCTGTCTTTCAGAAGAGATCCCGTTCGATCCTTCCTTTGTTAGGGAAACGGTTGCTCAAATCGGTCATTGGGTTCGTTTCTTAAAAGAGGCGTTTGATCATCGGTTGCCCTCCAGGGTCTACGCCTTCCTCAACCGGCACCAGGCCGTTTCCTTCCTGGAGCCGGAGGTTTGGGAAAAACTAAAGCAGGCCCACTACGCCGCCCAGATCTCCACGATGAGACTGGAGGGAGAGCTTTTGGCCCTGCTGCCCTGCTTCAATCAGGAAAAGATCGACGTCCTGCTCATGAAAGGGGCTGCCTTGCTTCGGACGGTCTATCGGGAAAAGCCCTTACGTTACTTTATCGACCTGGATCTTTTAGTCAGACCCCAAGAATTCCAACGGGCCAAGACGCTCCTTGAGGGATTGGGCTACCGAGCAGATCCACTGCCCAGACCCTTTCCCAGCGGCTGGCACGAGAGGAAGATTCGGGAGCGGTCCCCCTCCACTGCCCGCAACTTTTCCCATCCTGGGAAGGGAATTTCGGTGGACCTCCACCAGGAGGCCCTTGAGGGAACTTCTCTCTTTGGTTTGGAACCCGGTTGGCTCTGGGAGGAAGCACAGGAGGTTTCAGTGGGAGAGGGCAAGGCCTTCCTGCCAGAGCCTGGACGACTTTTTCTGCACCTTTTCCTCCATTGGGTCAAGCACGCGGGGGAGGGCCACAGCTCTCTGGGTTGGTTGGCCGATCTGGACGAATGCCTAAGGGCAGGCTTCGGGACGTCATCCTCCGGCTTGACCGGAGGATCAGAAAAAGCCCTTTCGCTTTGGGCCTCCCTTGAGACCTATTTGGCCTCTCCTCTTCCAGCGGAGGTTCAAGCCGCCCTTAAGAAAAAGGGCGTAAAGCCCCTTCTGATCCAAGAGCTGTTTGCTCCTGCACGGCGGCCCGACGTGGCTTCCTTCATGGCGCCCGGCTGGCTGGACCGCCGCCAGATGGTCCTTGGCCACCTGCGCGGCCTGCCCAGCCTGGGCGAGAAGGCCCTGTATCTTTTTCGCTGGCTCTTGCCCGACCGCCGATATCTTGAGATAAAGTACCAAGCGCAATCTCCAGCCGGCCTGTGGCTCGCCTACGGCCGGCACCTGGCGGCCACAGCCGCCAAGGGAGTGAACCTAGGCCTCTATGCGGTTCGAAAACCTT
>CAYJSX010000215.1:0-2670 GCA_964372575.1 uncultured Planctomycetia bacterium | reverse complement strand
ACTCGGCCGAGCGCAGGAGACCCTCATCCGCTCCGTCGGCATCCAGCTCCAGCACCTCGGCCTCCACCCAGGGCCCCTTCTTCTTGGAGGAATCCATCTGCCTCTCGGCCTCCAAGAGGTTGCGCCAAACGCCCCGGCGCAGGTGGCGCAGGTACAGACCGCCAAAGATCCCGTGCCAGTACGCATCGTTGTCTTGCGCCATGTAGAGATGTCGCCGCGCCTGTGTGAAGGGGCGTTTCGTGTCTCCTGTGCTGAGCCTCTGGCTCACCCAGAGCATCCGCTTGTGCATCGTGTCGGCCTCGGGATATTTGACGAAGAAGCGGTTGAAATATCCGCCGGACCAGGTCATCAGCTCCTCGTAGGCCGCGCAGGGAAGGTAAATCCTTCCCAGGGGCGGCAGGGTATCCAGCGCCTTGGAGAAGGTGAGGGTCGTGAGCCAATCGCTGGCTCGCTCAAGTGCCGTCAAGAAACCCTCGAGCCACCCCTCCTGGTAGACCCAGGCCTGCGTGCCGGGCCAGAGTCCGAACTTCTCGCCGTCGTCGGCCAAGACCACCACGCGCGGTTCGTCCGAGGCGAACCCCCGCAGGGTCTGGATCACCTCGTCAACCGGTTTGAAGGGGACCTGATACCGCAGCGATTTAAGGGAAGGAAAGAGGGCTACCGTTTCTCCCCCACTCTCGGTCCAGTAATAGCCAAACCGCTTCTCCTCCGGCACGCCGGCTAAGGCCAGATGATGGTCGTCCACGATGGTGTATCGGCAGCCGGCCCGATGAAAAAGCCAAGGCAGATTCGGCTCCCAAACCCTCTCGGCCAGCCACGCCCCAGGATTTCCCTTTCCACCCGGCAAATCCAGATGGAGGGCCTTAAGCCTCTCCTTCATGAGGGTGAGTTGCCCCAGGGCATCCCTTTCCGGAACGATCGTCAAGATCGGCTCGTAATGGGCCCCGCCAAGCACCTCCACCTGCCCCTGGCGAACCAGCCGCTCAACGAGTTTAAGAAAATCGGGGTGCTGCCTCTTAAGCCAATCCAACAGAGCCCCGGAATAATGCAGGCTGACCCGAATCTTGGGATGCTGGATCAACTCCGCCAGGAATGGCCGGTAGGCCTTCTGATAGGCCTCCTCCAGAATCCAGGGAAAGTTCCCTACCGGCTGATGGCAGTGGAGGGCGAGGGCAAAAAGGGTTTTGGCCATGTCCGGATGGTTCTCCCTTTAAAGGGACTTTTGATCCTCTTGCTGGATGATCCGAAGGACCTGCTTCTCGTCCTTGGATTCCCTGAGGCTCTCCCTGAAGAAGCGATCCTTCAAGAGCCTTGAGATCCTGGCCAGGGCCTTCAGGTGCGGGCCGGCCGAATCTTCCGGGGCCACCAGCAGAAAGAAGATGTGGACCGGCTCTCCATCCAGAGAGTCGAAGTTGACCCCCCGCTTGGAAAGACCAAAGGCCGCCACCAGCTCCGCCACACTGTTCGACTTGCCGTGCGGGATG
Organism: uncultured Planctomycetia bacterium; assembly: GCA_964372575.1. GTDB lineage: Bacteria > Omnitrophota > Gorgyraeia > 1-14-0-20-64-10 > 1-14-0-20-64-10 > JACOVG01. Next base: position 1,186 of record CAYJSX010000215.1, on the reverse strand, counting down.
CCCACCCCCTGACCGATCCCGGTGGAGCCCAGCGCCTCTCGGGCCAGGAGGACGGGGATCAGCCTCTCCTCGTCAGCCGGCTTGATCTCTCCGGCCTTGACCAGCAGGTGAACCAGCTCCCGAATCACGCCCTCTTTGTCGTTGGCCGTCAGGTTGACGCCGATGGCCTTCTCTCTCAAGAAATCGGTAATCTTCACTTAGGTTAAACCTCCTTTAAGAATCAGTCCTATGTTGCAGGGCAGCCCAGCTTGCTGTTGACCCCTGGAAGCCAGATGGCTGACACGGCGATTGGCATTTACCCCTCAAGCAGTCCAGCTTGCGTCAAAGCGGGTGATGGGATTAGAACCCGTCGCTCGGCGCTTCGGTCCGTTGGGTCCAGCAGGCGTCTCGCTCCCTGAGGGAAACCCCCGAGCACACATCTCCTTTTAAAAGGAGGGGAAGATTAAGGGGAACCATGGGTTCCCCTTAAAACGCAAGCTGGACATCCCAGCTTGCTGCCCACCCCTCCAAGCCAGATGGCTGACACGGCGATCGGCATTTACCCCTCAAGCAGTCCAGCTTGCGTTAAAGCGGGTGATGGGATTTGAACCCACGACGTCCTCGTTGGCAACGAGGTGCTCTACCACTGAGCTACACCCGCGTCGGAACACTTCATCTCGAGGAAACACGTTGATCACGTCTTTCCAGCGCTGTCTCCAAACAAGCGCTGTACGTCTGACGATTAACCGTCGTGTTCCTCCCTGAGGGGGAAGCCACTGCCTGGTTTCCCCCTCAGTTCTCTCCCATCCGGCAAAGGCAAATGGTCTTGTTGGGGGAGATTTCCCATCGGGGGAACACTCTCGTTTTCCCTCCGCACGCCCAACACCCCCCTCTTCCGAAGGAAACCTGTGGGCGGAAGAGGATTTGAACCTCTACGGGTTTCCCCAATGGCTCCTAAGGCCATCGCGTCTACCATTCCGCCATCCGCCCTGAAAACCTAAACGACAATCTTAAGAAGTGGGCCGTACAGGAATCGAACCTGTAGCCTTGGCGTTAAGAGCGCCCTGCTCTGCCGATTGAGCTAACGGCCCTCAAGTCAAATGATTCGCGCCCGCCGAGACTCGAACTCGTCGCTCGGCTCGCGCCTCGCTCCCCCGAAGGGAACTCAAGGTTCCCTTCGGTTCTACCCTCCTAGAAGAGACGGGGG
>CAYJSX010000214.1:0-2677 GCA_964372575.1 uncultured Planctomycetia bacterium | reverse complement strand
AGAACTAACAGCACAGATAAAAAGGGCTTACGACGGAAAACCAGACTTCTTAAGGGAATCCAGCTAGCGAGGTATGATACCACGATGAATCGGAGAGTTCAAACCAACCTAGGCGGTCAACTAGCCGACCAATTCCAGCTCGTCCAGGGCCTGGAGCTCTTCTTCTAAATCGGCTTCGGCCAGATCCAGGCCCTCTCCCACCTCCACCAGAAGATCCATGCCCTCTTCGAGACGCTGGATCGTCCGGCTGGGAGCGGAAGGCCACAGGAACAGCCCTGCCAGAAGGCAGGCCAGGGCAGTGCCCAGGGCCCAAGAGACTCGGGGAAGGGGAAGCCACCCCAGAACCGGCCTTGGAGCTTCCAGGGCTCGAAGCCGGCGCATCACCTCATCGGTGTAGCCGGCCCGAAGATGGGCTGGCGGCTCCTTCACCGGATGACGCTGGATCCAAGAATTTAGCCCATTCAACCCCGATGGCACGGACATCGCTTATCCCTGACCTTTCAGGTATGGTTCCATCGATTCTCTCAAGGCCTCTGCCGCCCGGGCCAGGTGCGCCTTCACCGTGCCCAGCCGGCAGCCCATCACCTGAGAAACCTCCTCCTGGGAAAAGCCGTTGACGTGATGGAGGCAGAACGCGGTCTTCTGCCTTTCGGACAGCCGCCCGATGGCGCGGCTTAACCTGCGGCCCAGCTCCTTTTCTTGAAGCAACTGCCGGGGATCTCCCTTGGGATCTGCCACCTCAAAAAGTTCCATCTCCCCTTCTTCCTCCCCTCGCCCCTGGCCCAGGGAGACAAAGCCAGGCCGCCTCGCCTTGCGCCTTAAGAAATCTTTGCATTCGTTCACCACGATCCGGTAGAGCCAGGTAGAGAACTTGGCCTCTCGCCGGAACGCCGCCAGCTTCTGGTACGCCTTGACAAATCCATTCTGCGAGATCTCCTTGGCATCCTCAAAATTCCCGACGAAGCTAAAGGCCAACTGCAGGGCGGCTCTCTCGTAGCGATCCACCAGCACCGCGTACTGGTCCAGCTCGCCACGGAGAACCGCCTCAATAACTTCTGGGTCGGTGGACATGAACAAATCCAGTTTAGCATACTACCCCTTAACGGCCACCACCCCTGGCGCCGCCTCCTCGATGGCCACCGCCTCCATCTTTGTGGTCGCCGCCTCCGCCCCTGTGGCCACCGCCCCTGGCGCCGCCTCCTTGATGGCCGCCACCCTTAGGCCCGCCCTGGACGCCACCCATCGCCTTGGGGCTGCGATGGGCACCCCCTTGGCCAATTCCCTCCCGCCCCTCACCTCGGCCATGGTCCCTCACGCCGTGATCGTGTTGACCGCCATGCTCCCGATGAATCTTTTGGCGGTCCCCGGGCCCCTGCCGGCGGTCGGACCGATCCTCCCGGCGGTCTTGAACATCCTCGCGCCGGTCGCGGATATCCTCCAGCCGATCGCGGCGACCCCCTTGGTGCTTCCGGTCGTAGACATCCTCCCGACGGTCTCGAACATCCTCCCGGCGGTCGTGGAGGTCCTCGTGCCGATCCTGCCACTTCCGGTGAGTCTTTTCGTGCGTCCCCTGCTTGACCCCCGGCGGCACATCCTCCGGCAAGTTTTCCACGCGCTCGTGGAGACGCTCATGCTTATGCTCGGCCCTCTCGTGAAGTCCCTCGTGCCGCTTCTCCCAGTTGGGATGATTCTCCATAAAACGCTGATAGGCCTCGGGCTGTTTTTCCTTCATGCGATCCAGGGCCTGCGCCCGCCAGGCCTGCCGGCGCTCCATGAGCTCCTCGTAGCGCTCGGGGTGCTTCTCTTTAAGCTGGTTGAGGCGCCCCTCCAGCTTCTCCCGGCGCTCGGCCATCAGCCGCTCGTAGGCCTCAGGGCGGTTTTCCTTCAGCCCCTCAAGGCGCTTCTGTCGCCTTTCCTTCAGGCGGCTCATCGCCTCTCGATAGGCCTGAGGATCCTTCTCCTTTAATTCGGCCAGGCGCCCCTGAAGCTTCTCCTTCTTCTCTTGGACCTCCCGCCGAAACTCCTCAGGCCTTTCCTTCTTCAGCTTCTTCAAGCGCTCGGTCTCCTTGGCCTGAGGCCTCTGTTCTTTCCCTTCGTCGGCCAATGCAAAATTGCCAAAAAGTGCAATGGATACCCCCAACATTAAACCCATGAAACTCTTCATCGTGGACCCCTCCTTTTCTACAGGTTTAGACGCCGCCGCCAGCTGAAAGTTTACACGATTTTCTTCCTATGGGCCGTCTCGACCCCTGCTGGGGCCAGGAAGGCGCCTGCCCCCCCCCTTCTATTAATGACTTGACTCTGGGTCATTTACATTGTAAACTACCTGCATGATAGACAGGTGGATTCGCGCCCGGATCGCAGCCAGCTCCAAGCATATTCTGCTGCTGGGCCCGCGACAGGTGGGGAAATCCACTCTCGTTCGTTCCCTGAATCCCAGCTGCGTGATCAACCTGATGGACGAAACCCTGCACCTGGCCTATTCCAAGGACCCGGGAAGACTCCAGCGGGAGATGTTGGCTCTGCCCAAACCGGGTCTGGTGGTGCTCGACGAGATCCAGCGGGTACCGGCACTCCTCAACGTAGTCCAGGCCATGCTGGACGAAGGGGTACGCCACCGTTTTATCCTCACCGGTTCCAGCGCCCGGAAATTAAGGCGGGGGCAGGCGAATCTCCT
>CAYJSX010000213.1:0-2696 GCA_964372575.1 uncultured Planctomycetia bacterium | reverse complement strand
CTAAATAGGTAGTTTGACGGTAAAGATGGCCCCGTGGCCGGGGAGGTTCTGGACGGAGATTTTACCCCGGTGGGCCTTGACGATGCTGTGGACGATGGAGAGTCCCAGCCCCGTGCCGCCGGGTTTACTGGTGGTAAAAGGTTCAAATAATTTAGGAAGAATCTTGGGGTCAATCCCCGGGCCGGTATCGCCTACTTCAAAGATAAACCAGCCACCCTCCAGGCGAGTGGTTACAGCAACTTGTCCCCTCTGACCGACGGCCTCGAGGGCGTTTAAGACAAGGTTTAAGACAACTTGCCGGAGCTGATCCGGGTCCGCCTTGATCCAGGCGCCGTTGGCTTCGTAGCGTTTTTCCAACTGAACCTGCCGCTTGGTAAACTCGTTCCCCAGGAGATCCAGCGTAGAGTCCAGAATCTTATGGGGCTCTACCTGCTGGAGAGATGGCGGTTTTGGCTTGGCGAACTCCATGAGCTGTTTGAGGAGGTCGTTGATCCGGCCGGTTTCCGTTCTCATGATCTCTGAGCAACGCTTGCGGAATTCCGGGTCGTCGTAGCGTTCCGGCAGGAATTCCGCATGCGTCTGGATCGTCTGGAGAGGATTTCGCAGTTCGTGGCAGAGGCCAGCAGCTAGTGTTGCAACGGCTTTTAGCTTTTCTGTTTGCTGAGCATGTTCCTCAAGTTTTTCCATCCGTTTCACCAGTTCCTGCTGTGGTGTCCGAAAAATCGCTAAGTCCACCAACCGCTGAATTCCTATCTTGAGAGGTTGGAAGAAGAGGGCCATCAGCGCAAAAGCCCCCAGCGATACCCAGACGGAGTAGTAACCCAAGGTGGCCTGGAACACCCGTTCAATCCCATATACTAGTCCAAAGTACCCCACCGTCAGAGCTGTCACAAGGAGAGAATAGACCAAACTCCTACGGATAACCAGGTTGACATCGAATAGTCGGTGCTGAAGGACCGCATAAGTAGTGGCCAGAGAGTAACAGGGAACGCCATATATGCCAAATGGATTTAGGATAGGGACATAAAACCCGAACGCCAAGAACCACTCAGGGCTTCCACCTACGTATCCAACGACTGAGCTCCAGAAGAGATATTTTAACCGGACCCTACGTTGTCCGATGGCTTTCCTATAAGCGTGCCACAGCTTCAATAAAGCGGCATTTACGAGGATCAGAAATGTTAGTGGAACACTCCATCCAAACTCGCCCAGCTTGTTGTAGAAATGGGTATAGCCCACTGACCTTGTAGGGCTACTGATTAAATTGCTGAACAGGTGAAGCGCAAAAAATCCAAAGCTAATGACGTAGCTAACCCAGAGTATCAATCTGACTTTCTTCCCACTTTCTCCTGTTGAAAGGAAGACTGTGTGAAGGAAAGTTGGAGCAATAAAAATGACGGCTGGCCAAAGCAAGAACGACCAAAGATTTGCAGTTGCCTGGTCTTTTGCTCCGACCATAAAGATTTCAGTGAAACTCCACCAGGAAATGGCCAAAGAATAGAGTCCAAAAATCTGATTAATCCGTCTCTTCGGGCCAGCTAGAAAGACCAATAGGCCGAGTCCAAATGTTGTCGCCGAGGTTAGGCTTAGGGCCAGAACATGGTGCTGGAGGAGGGTCATATCGGTAGTCTCAGGGTGAAGGTGGTGCCGCGGCCGGAAGTGTGAAGGCCTAAGAAAATAAGAAATTGACAAATTCTTATAGATAGGGTATCCTTGAAAGTGGAGGTGATCCGATGTTTGCGCAAATCCGGCAGAACTATCAACTGACCCTTCCGGCGGAGATCCGAAGGCGGCTGGGCCTGAAGATCGGGGACCTGGTGGAGATTGTCGTCAAGGGATACAAGCTGGTTTTGACTCCAAAGCGAGCCGTGGATCTGGAAGAGGCCTGGTTCTGGACCAAGGAGTGGCAGGCCGCTGAAAGGGAGGTGGACAAGGAGGTCAAGGAGGGGAAGCTTAAGAGGGCACGGTCGGCTGAGGAGCTGATTCGCAAGCTCAAAGAATGACCTTTGTTTGGACGCCCCGCTTTGAGAGAGCGTACCGGGCTCTCCCCTCTGAACAGCAAGAGGCGGTCGATTCCCACCTCCGATTGCTGGAGCGGAACTGGCGACATCCTTCCCTGCGGACGAAGAAACTGGGAGGGACGAGAAATGTCTGGTACCTCCGGATCTCGGGAAATCTGCGGCTGACCTTCGAGCCGCGGCGGCAGGAGATCTTTCTGCGCAACGTCGGCCATCACGACGCGACACTCCGCTCTCCCTAGGTAAGACCATCATACCGGCAGCCTCAGGGTGAAGGTGGTGCCGCGGCCGGGGGTGCTCTCAGCATGGATGGTGCCCCGGTGGGCTTGGAGGATCGAGTAGACCATGGCCAGACCCAGGCCGGTGCCATTGGGTTTGGTGGTGACAAAGGGATCGAAGATCTTGGGCAAGAGCTCCTGTGGAATCCCCTGACCAGTATCAGAAACCCTCAGCTCCAGCCAGCCCTCCTTCGCCTCGGTGGCCAGGGTTAAGGTCCCTCCCTGGGGCATGGCCTCAGCGGCATTCTGAATGAGGTTGATCAGCACCTGCCGGATCTGATCCGGGTCTACCTGTACCCGGACCCCGTTATGCCCGTATTGAGCCATCCACTCGATCCGATGCTTGGCCAGTTCTCCCGAGAGGAATCCTACCGTAGAGTCAATGATCCTCCCCAGGTCT
>CAYJSX010000212.1:0-2724 GCA_964372575.1 uncultured Planctomycetia bacterium | reverse complement strand
TGGTGGTGTCGTGCAGAAAGACACCATTCTCCGCCTGAAGTGCGAGACGCGTGCCATCATCATTTAGCGATACCCAGTTGCCAGAACCAGTGGAGGTGTTGCTAACCTGCATAGGAGAGCAACTTAGCGACTGCGCTAACAGAACACTCGATGGTCCACCATACCCTAAGAGGAGCGCTATAACCACCGCAAAGCCAGAGGTGAAAGGTGTTGACTTCATGAGGCCTCCCTTTTAGAAGCCTTGACTGTTGCAGCGCTACAAAAAGCGGGCAGGGCCGCTTCCCTCTATAAACCGTACGGGAATGCCTTCCAGTTGTTCAGAGATCCAGTTCTTCATTTCCTGGGTCAGTGTTCCTTTTTCATAGTAAACGACAAAACCGAGATCCTTGTTCTCATTTACAAAACCGATCCCGATAGCCGATACCCCTGAGACACGTAGGATGTCGCGCTCGTGCCGAGATTGGATCTCCATCAACTTGGCCAGGTACGGATCCTGCGGTATTTCCTTAGGCACCCAATTGGGGCGCGTGACTTTCGGCTGTATTGGACCTGGAGCTGGAGAGGAACTGGGAGTGGCCCACTGCACCATAAACAGGACAGCAATGCCAAGGACCAGTACTCCGACAAGATAAGAAAGAGGCTTGTTCATAGGAAGCTAAGGCCTAAGATGGTTTTAAGGTCGCGCTCGAATAATTGGCCTCGCCTTGCGGTGGACCTTCTGTCGGTGTCTCTCCAGACGCTCTAGCTCTGCCACCCGGGGCGTTTTCGAGATCCCGCAGACGGCCCTCGAGGGCGAGCAGTACCGCATCACGGTGCAAGGGGCCGATAAGATCCTCGCGCGAGGCGAAGGAGATGCGGCCCATCTTGAATCCTTCGAGGGTTTCGGCGATTCCGCGGTCAACTGTGCTCTTGGACGCCAAACGGTTTTTGTTAGGACTGGACATAAAGGCTCAACGAGGTTTAAGCCTTGGGGCAATCAGGTCGAGAAGCTCGCGGGCATTCACGATCTTGGTTTTGCCCCAGGCGTTGGGAAAGTGGCGTTTGTTGCCGGTAACCAAGTAATCCGCCCCTGCTGTCTCGGCACATTCAAGGAATAGGTTATCATCGGGGTCAGGAGACACGGACAGCCGGCGGCGGGGGCTGACCATTCTGGCTCGCTCCCGGATCAAGCGGAGCGACTCATCTGCCTGGGCCGGATCAATCCGCAGCTTTTTCCGGTGAAGTACCTCGGTGTACTCGGCCAGGATGCCGGGCGTGAGAACGAGCTGCGCGGGAGGGGTTAAAACCACATTCAGGACTGCCCGCGGGCGGCCGTCGGGGTTGAGGTGGGCAGAGACCACGACATTGGTATCAAGCACGAGCTTCAGCGGCAGCATTCTTTAGGCGCTTTTCTCGCCGATACGCAGCAATCTCCGCGTCAATCTCGCGCATGGTGAGCTTATTAGTTCCCTTCCGCTTGGACGCCTCGCCGATGAGCCGGAGGATTTCCGGTTCGGGGGCCGCCAGCTTGATGTACTCCTGAATACCTAAGATCACCACCTGGGGTTCCCCGCGCCGGCGCACCACAAACTGGGTTTGGTCCTGGGTGGCGCGGCGCATAATCTCGCCCAGGTGGGTGCGGGCAGTCAAGGCAGATATGACTTTTGCCATAGATCGTCCTTTCTTCTTAATAGTGACACCTCCTTCGGAATGGTTGAGCTGATTAATTAATCAATTCAAGTTCAGTATAGGGAAGGTGGAAAAATTGTCAAGTCTGGCTCAAAACCGCCATTTTCGGGGGTGGGCGGCTCGTCTTCAAAGCGGACCATTGGGTAGCCGTACTCTGGTGCGTAGACGCCTTCGGGATCCAGGTCGCCTTGGGAAAAGATGTCTTCAAAGAGCCCGAAAGGTATTGGCGATAAGGATGAGTAAGTCTTCCGAAGTTTCAGGTATCGATGTGTCAGCTTCTACGGACTCGAATTCGATAACCCTGTCAGAGGATATGCCCGCTGGGAAGAATAGTCTTCTCGCACGGTCCCCAAACACGTCACTGGTTATAGAAAGGGCGAGTTGCCCATTGAACAAGACGTTTTGCTCAGAGATATCGTCCCCGCTGTGCCGACCCAGGGGGCCGCTATACTCATTTCCCCTCAAGGTGCGGTTGTACCAGACTTTCAATGGTAATTTGGATGGGTTTCGATAGACTATAAGGTGTAGAGATCGCTGAGGATCGGGAGCGGAGAGGAACTTGGCATAGATGACTGAGGGCCTTGAAATGGAGATTTCCCGCAGAACGACAGAATGGGGATAGGAAAATGTAAAGCTCTCATTTCTGTAAACCAGGAAGTCGGTTCTGAGCTGGACTAGTAGTGGCCCAGGATAAGGGCGCTCCGGGTTTTGGTCAGGGGTTAAATAGATGCTGCCCTCGAAGCGGTTTGTTTGAAACGCTCCGGGTGCCGAGAAAGTCACAGCCAGCGGGTAGTCATGGCTGGCGAGGATGGAAGAAAGTTTCGTGGGAGTCACGGAAACTGAGGGGCCAAGTGAGCCGGATGTCGAGACGGTAACGTTAGTAAGGTCGTAGGTGCTGCGGAAATTTACTTTAACGGTTTTGCGGGTGCCTGGGAAAAGGGTTTCAGAAATGCTGGTTGCCGACCAGGTGATCTTAGGTTGAGGTGGGGAGGGTGCGGGTGCCGGCTCTGGTCTGGCCTGAAGGGCCACGATGAGAGCAGAGATGGCAATCACCAC
>CAYJSX010000211.1:0-2785 GCA_964372575.1 uncultured Planctomycetia bacterium | reverse complement strand
TTGATGCGGCACTCGATGGCATGGCCGCTTACCCGAATCTCTTCATGGTTAAAGGAGAGGCGCTCTCCGGCGGCCACCCGAATCTGCTCCTTAATGAGGTCCAGGCCCGTGACCGCCTCGGTGACCGGGAGCTCCACCTGCACCCGCGTATTCATCTCCATGAAGTAGAAGTTTCCGGAATCGTCCACCAGGAATTCCAGGGTCCCCAGTGAATTGTAATTGACCGCCTTGGACCCCCGCACCGCCGCCTCGCCCATTCGCTTGCGCAGCTTCGGATCCACCACCGGCGAGGGGGACTCTTCGATCAGCTTCTGGTGGCGGCGCTGAATGGAGCAGTCCCGTTCCCCCAGGCTGACGACGTGGCCGTGCGAGTCCCCGACGACCTGGATCTCCACGTGCCGAGGCCGCTCGAGATACTTCTCCATGTAGACATCCGACACCCCAAAGGCCGCCTCGGCCTCGGCCTGGGCCGTCATGAAGGCGGAGATCAGCCGCACGTCGTTGTGCGCCGCCCGCATCCCCTTGCCCCCGCCGCCGGCGGCCGCCTTGATGATCACCGGATACCGGATCTGCTTGGCGACCCGCAGGGCTTCCTCTTTGGTCGTCACCGCCGCCAGCGAGCCCGGGATGAGAGGCACACCGGCCTTCCCCATCACCTTCTTGGCCTCGATCTTATCCCCCATGAGCCGAATCGCCTCCGGGTGAGGGCCTATGAAGATAATCTTGCACGATTCGCAGATCTCCGCGAAATGGGCGTTCTCGGCCAGAAACCCGTAGCCCGGGTGGATCGCCTCGACATCGGTGATCTCCGCCGCCGAGATCAGGGCCGGGATGTTTCGGTAGCTGGAGGCCGAAGGGGCCGCGCCGATGCAGACCGCCTCATCGGCCAGCCGCACATGGAGGCTCTCGGCATCCGCCTCGGAATAGACCGCAACGGTCCGGATGCCGAGCTCCTTGCAGGCCCGGATGATCCGCACGGCGATCTCCCCGCGGTTGGCGATCAGGATCTTGGAAAACATGAGAGGTTCCTTACGTGGACTCGACGAGGAAGAGGACCTGGCCAAACTCAACCGGCTGGCCGTTCTCCACGAGGATCTTCGCGATGCGGCCTTTGACCTCGGACTTGATCTCGTTCATCAGCTTCATCGCCTCGATGAGGCAAAGAACCTGGCCCGGCTCAATCTCCTGCCCCGCCTCCACGAAGGGTGGGGCCTCGGGCGCCGGAGCTCGGTAGAAGGTCCCCACCATCGGAGATTTGATCTCCATCCCCGCCATGGCGGCAGGGGCCTCGGGGGCGGCTTGCCCCGCGGGCGGCAGGGGCTGCGGGCCGCCGGCTGGAATTCGCTGCACCACCACCTCTTCGCCGCCTGGCGCTCCCGCCTTTCGCAGGCGGACCTTCATCCCCTCCCGCTCCAGTTCCATCTCCACAAGCTGGTGTTCGTTCATCAAGGCAATCAGCTCTTTGAGTTCCTTGAGATTGACCATCAGGCCCTTCCCAGATATTCGCCAGTCCGGGTGTCCACCTTGATCGACTCCCCCGGTTCAATGAAGAGGGGCACCTGGATCTTCCATCCGCTCTCCAGGATCGCCGGCTTCATGGCCGACTTGGAGGTGTCGCCCCTTAGGCCGGGGTCCGATTCGGTCACCTTCAGGACGACGGTGGTGGGCAGCTCCATCCCGATGATTCGGCCCTCGTAGAATTCTCCCTTGGCCTCGAGGTTCTCGGTTAAGAAGTGGGCCGCGTCCCCTAAATCCTTAGCTTGAAAGGAAAAGCCCTCAAACGTTTCGGTGTCCATGAAGTGATAGGTTTCGCCCGCCCGGTACTGAAACTGGAGGTTGCGCTTCTCGATGAAGGCCTCCTCGAACCTCTCCCCGGCGTCGAAGGTGCGGGCGATGATGTTGCCGGTTTTAAGCGACCGCAGCTTCGTACGCACAAAGGCTGAGCCCTTGCCCGGCTTGACGTGCTGAAACTCCACGATCGTGTAAAGCTCGCCGTCCATGACCAGGGCCATGCCGGTCTTGAGCTGGTTGGTCGAGATCATGGCGTAAAGGGAAGCATTCTAGCCCTTTTTTCGGCTTGAGGTCAACAAGCCCGCCAGTGCCGTCAGCCCCAGGGTGTAGCTATTCATCCCAAATCCGGAGATCTGGCCGCTCGCCACCGGGGCGATCACCGAGTGGTGCCGGAACTCCTCCCGGGCATAGATGTTGCTCAAATGAACCTCCACCACCGGAAGCCCCACCGCCTCCAGGGCGTCTCGGATGGCGACCGAGGTATGGGTGTAGGCGGCCGGGTTGATGAGGATCCCCTGGAAGCGCCCCCGGGCCTTGCCGATTTCTTCCACGATCTGGCCTTCGTGGTTCGACTGAAAGAAGGTGAGCGTCACCTGGAGCTTCTTCGCCAGACGCGTAAGCGCCTGGTTGATCCCGTCTAAGGTGGCCTTCCCGTAGACCGAGGGGCGTCTGCGCCCCAGGAGCTGAAGGTTGGGGCCGTGGATCACCAGGATCTGATTCAAGGCTGGCCCGCCGGTTTCTCCGCCTCCTCCACCAGCATCACCGGGATCCCCTCGCGGATCGGGTAACGCAGCCCGCAGGAGGGATTCGTGCAGACGAGCCTTTCCCCCTCCAAGACCACCGCGGTCTTGCAGGCCGGACAGGCCAGAATCTTTAACAACTCTTCATCCATCATCCCTCTACCTCCATTTGCGTAAGGGTCTGAATGCGGCTTGATTTCAAATTGGCCAAGGCCCCCTCAATGGTCCCTATGGCTTGAAGGCATTCGCGATAA
>CAYJSX010000210.1:0-2803 GCA_964372575.1 uncultured Planctomycetia bacterium | reverse complement strand
CCCCGGGGTGGCCATCGGCCGGGCCTTCCTCTTAGACAGCGAAGAGATCTCCATCCCCAAACGGGCCATCTCTTCGGCTCAGGTCCCTCAGGAGATCGCCCGGTTCGAAGAGGCCCTGATCCAAACCCGCAAGGAGATCCTCGGCATTCAAGATAAGGTCTCCAAGGAGCTGGGGGAGGAACATGGAGAGATCTTCAATGCTCACCTGATGCTTCTGGAGGACCGGGCCTTGATCGAGGAAGTCGTCAAGCGCCTCAAGGAAGAATTGGTCGGTGTGGAGCGGATCTTTGCCGATGTCCTGAAGCACTACATCAAGGCCTTCTCCAAGGTGGAGGACGAATATCTGCGCGAGAGGGCCAGCGACCTGCAGGATGTGGGCCGGCGGATCTTGAGGAACCTGACCGGCCTGAAGCGGAGTTCGCTGGCGGAGCTCTCCCAGCCGGTCGTGGTGGTGGCGCACGACCTGTCTCCCTCGGACACGGCCACGATGCACCGCGAGAATGTGAGCGGCTTCGTCACCGACATCGGAGGCCGCACCTCCCACACCGCCATCATGGCCAAGTCTCTGGAGATCCCCGCGGTGGTCGGCCTTCAGTCGGCCACCAGTCGGATCCGGCCGGACGACATGGTCGTGGTGGACGGCATAAGCGGGGTCGTGATCGTCTCTCCGGACGAGACCCTCCTCAAGCACTACGAGAATCTCAAGCGGAAGCTCGAGACGATCGACCAGGCCCTCCTCAAGGTGAAAGACCTGCCGGCCGAAACGCCGGACGGCCATCGGGTCTCTCTGCTGGCCAACATCGAGCTACCGGATGAGATCGCCTCGGTGATCTCCCATGGGGCCGAGGGGATCGGCCTTTACAGAACCGAATTTTTCTACTTGAACCGAACCGATCTGCCCACCGAAGAGGAACAGTTCCAGGCCTACACGCAGGTGGCCAAGGCGATGGCCCCCCATTCGGTCATCATCAGGACGATTGACTTAGGCGGCGACAAGTTTGTCTCGCAGCTCAAGGTGCCCCGCGAGATGAATCCCTTCCTGGGCTGGCGGGCGATCCGCTTTTGCCTGGCCCGGCCCGACATCTTCAAGGTGCAGCTTCGGGCGATCCTGAGGGCCTCGGTCTTCGGCAGGATCAAGCTGATGTACCCGATGATCTCCGGGGTGGAGGAGCTTCAACAGGCCAATCAGATCTTGGGAGAGGTCCGCCAGGAGTTAAGGCAGGAGAAGAAACCGTTCGACACCGACCTGGAAGTCGGGGTGATGGTGGAGGTTCCCTCTGCGGCCATGACGGTGGATCTCCTGGCCAGCCATGTCCGCTTCTTCTCGATCGGAACCAACGACCTCATCCAATATTCCCTGGCGGTGGACCGGGTCAACGAGAAGATCGCCTACCTTTATGAGCCGGCCCATCCGGCGGTCTTAAGGCTCATCCGGCAGATCATCGAGGTGGCTCACCAGCACAACCTCTGGGTGGGGATGTGCGGCGAGATGGCCGGCGAGCCAACGCTGGCCCTGCTGCTGTTGGGGATGGGGCTGGACAGCTTCTCCACGAGCCCGGTCAATGTCCCACGGATCAAGCAGGTGATCCGCTCGGTTCCCACCTTCCGGGCCAAGGAGGTGGTGAAGGAGGCGTTGCGGCTCCCCACCGGCAAGGAGATCGAGACGTACCTCGCCACCAAGCTGCGCGAGCTGATTCCGGATCTTCTCTGATGCACCCCTTGGACGATCTGGCGGCGATGGGCCGGCTGGATCCCTCTGACATGCTGGGCAAGGCGGCGGCGCTTCCCGACCAGTGTCTTACCGGCTGGAACTTGGGTTTGCGCTGGCAGGTCCCTGAGCCCATGAAGCGACTGGACCACCTGCTGGTCCTGGGGGTAGGCGGGTCGGCCATCGGCGGGGATCTGATCCAGGGATTCCTGGGCGAAGGGGCCGCCAGGCCGGTGGTGGTGCATCGGAATTACACCCTGCCGGCCTGGGTGGGCCGCCATACCCTGGCGCTGGTGATGAGCTACTCCGGCAATACCGAGGAGACGCTGGCCGCCGCAGCCCAAGCCGCCCGCACAGGAGCCAGGATATTGACCGTCACCTCCGGGGGCAAGCTGGCCCAGTGGGCGTCAGACAAAAGATTTCCCCTTCTTAAAATTCCCGGAGGGCTGCCTCCCCGCGCGGCGATCGGTTTCGGGGCCTTTGTTCCTCTGGGGCTCATGGCCCGGCTGGGCTGGTTCGACCGGAGGACCCCCTTTCCGATCCAGGAGGCTGCTTGGAAAACCAAACGCTTCATCGCTGCCAAGCTCATCCCCACGGTTCCCATAAGCCGCAACCCGGCCAAGCGTCTTGCCTGGCAGCTCAAAGGGAGTCTGCCCATCCTTTATGGGGCTTCCGGCGGATGGGAAGGGGTGGTTTACCGGTGGAGAACCCAACTGGAGGAGAACGCCAAGACGCTGGCCTACCACCACCTCTTTCCGGAGGCAACCCACAACGAGATCTCCGGCTGGGGCCAGCCCCGCGCCTGGATGAAACGGATGCGGGTGCTTCTTTTGAACGATCCGGCCATTCACCCTCGGATTAAGCGGCGGATCCTTTTTACCGCGCGAATTGTTCGCCGCCAGGGGGCCGGCGTCATTCCGGTCAGCGTCCCGGGGAGCTCCAGGGTTGAGCGGATGCTCAAGCTCATCACCCTGGGCGACTTCGTCTCCGTGTATCTGGGCCTCCTTTACCGGGTGGACCCCACGCCCGTGATCCGTGTAGAGGCCCTCAAAAAACAGATGAGTTTTCAACAGATGGGGTCAGACCCCATCTGTG
>CAYJSX010000209.1:0-2869 GCA_964372575.1 uncultured Planctomycetia bacterium | reverse complement strand
CACCACGTTGATCTTGGCGCACGTTCAAGACATCCTCTCAGCCAGCTCTTCGATGCGTGGCGGCTGTGGTGGATGCTGTATCATCTTGGAAAGGAGGCCCGGCCATGACGCTTTCAATCGTGCTCGAGAAAACAGTGTTGAAGGAGGCGTTACTGGTAGGTTGAAGGAGGCGTTACTGGTAGAGCCATGCTGACGGATCGTTTAGCCTGGCACCGGCAGTAACGCCTCCAGTTCCGACTGGACTGGTGGCTAAGACGATCCTTGAGGATGAATTAAATCTTTGGAGCGAATTGGCGAAGAGAGGGGTTGTCTCGGTGGGGAACGGGCTTAGCGAGACTCAAGCTTCTGCCCTCCATTCTACGGAAGGCTAGGTATTAGGCAAACTCGAAGGTCGCCATAAAGGTTCTTTCTTTTAACCAGGTGGGGGAGCTTCTTACCGGGGGAGGGCCTTATGCCCTCCCTCCGGTAAGACGTTTTTCTTCGGACCAGGGCGAGAACCCGGAGGGTTGAGCGACCGAGCCGGGCACCCCCACTGATTCGTTTTGATGCGCCGAATCGAATCAAAACGGTGGGGGTCGGCGAAGGAAGTGCTGCAGGCGCGGCAGCGCGAACGGCACCCACCCCCGGCGAGCTTCAAGCGGGCGGGGTGGGCAGGAGGGCGCGAGTAAACCGGCGCCCTCCATGGACACCCTTGTTTTTCCTCAACCCCTCCCTGTAAACGGTTCGGTCTGGTTCGAGGTCTGGCCACCCTCACAGCTCACTCAAGTTGGGTGCTACAATTATGGGTATGGCGGGGCCAAAAGAACGAGCCATCGTCTTTGTGGACGGCAATAACCTGTACATGGGGTTGCGGGCCTGCTATGGAATTGAGCGGCTGAAAAGGAAAACGCCGGCACCGCGCGGTGCCGGCGACCCAGGATCGAGGTGATCCAGGGCGGATCAAGGGGAGCTGCCCCTTGTCCCTCATAGCATAATCCTCACCGGAAGGGAAACGCAAGCCGGTTTTTGGCCCTTGACTGTACACCAAAAATAGTGTATCCTTATAGGTGGATCGGTGGCTGAGTAAGAAGTTCTGTTCTATGAAGCGGCGGATGGAGAATGTCCAACTCAGGAGTTCTTGGACGGGTTGGCGCCCAAGGTCCGCGGGAAGGGGGCCAAGTGGTTGGAGTTGTTGGGACGGGAGGGGCCGAACCTTCCGAGGCCGTATGCCGACGTGGTTCGGGGCAAGATACGGGAACTCAGGGTCAGCTTCGGCGGGATGCATCATCGGTTCCTGTACTTCTTCCATGGGAAGCGGATCGTGGTAACGCATGGCTTCGTGAAGAAAACGGCGGCGATTCCAGAAGGGGATATTGCCCGAGCAGAGCGGTGCATGGCGGACTTCTATCAACGATTGGAGCGAGGTGAGATTGACCTATGAAAGGGGCTCGGCGATTCAAAGATTACCTGAAGGGGCAGCTTAAAGACGAGGAGTTCCGCAAGGGCTTCGAGGAGGAGGGAGTCTATGCGCAGTTGGCCGTTCAAGTTGCCCGCATCCGGGGTAAGAAGAAACTCTCTCAGAAGCGGCTGGCGCGACTTCTCCACACGAGCCAGCAGACGGTCTCGCGTCTGGAGGACCCCCGCAACACCAGCTACTCCTTGCGGACCCTCATCAAGCTGGCCCACGCCCTTGGCAAGGAACTGAAAGTCCAGTTCGTCTGAGCTTGGCCAACAGGGCTAAGCCGCTCGGCGTAAGCTATACGGCTTGCCCCTGCCAGCGGGGCCTATCCTCACGAGGGTTAAGGGAACAGAGGTAAGTAAGGAGGTTCAAAGTGAAACGAGAAAATAAGCAGTGGCTCTTCGCACTTATATGTGGGGCAGTCGTTTCCACAACAAGTCTTGAGACGGTAATGGCTGCGGGGTACTCTGGTCGGGTGGAGGGCAACGCCGCTGTTTGTGCCAGGCACGATGTGATGAGGGTTGCTCAGGGTCCTGAATACCAGTACCAGCAGAAGATCTATTATTTTTGCTACCCGGCCTGTCTGGAGCAGTTTAAGAGTGCGCCGGAGCGTTTCCATCTGGCCAAGGATCCGGTCACCGGTGAACTGGTGGACAAGGCCCAGGCCTTGCTCTACGCGGTGGAGGGAAAGATCTATTACTTCTCCGGGGAGGAACACCTGAAGGCATTCTCCGAGAATCCCGATGCCTATCTGAATTCGATTCGATGATCAATGTCCGCCTCTCCCAGCGGTAGGGGTACCATTTCCGGGAGTGCCGGGTTTAAGCAGGTGAACCCTGCACGTTTGGAAATGGTACCTTATTTATTTGTGATTTATAATGAGGACAGAGGCATGAGGCCTCTGACAGAGAAGTAAAGGGAAGTGGGTTTACGCGCAGTCGGTTGCGAAACTAAAAGGGGGGACCCATGGCGTATCAACAGGGTGGCGGCGGGTTTGGAGGAGGCGGGGGTGGCGGATTTGGTGGGCCCCGGGAGATGCACAAGGCGATCTGCGCGGACTGTCAGAAGGAGTGTGAGGTTCCCTTCAAGCCGAGCGGAGACCGTCCCGTCTACTGCAAGGAATGCTTTTCAAAGCGGAAGGGCGGCCCCCGCTAAGGTTTTTGGTATCAAGCGGCTCCCCCTTTAGACCGATAAGAGGCGGTTCGAAGAGGACCGCCTCTTATAGTTTCTAATCTCTCAAGATATGGTGCAAAAGGGGAGGTGGTAAAATAGGGGGCAACCTAAGGAGGCGAGCCATGACAGGTCTCAAGAGCTGTGCGGTCTGCAAGAGTGTTGGGGTGTGGGTGGGCGTGGGCGTAGCGGCTGGCGCTGCGGCGCTGATGTCGACCAGGGTCGCCTGGTGTGACGGGAACTCGTTCAGGCGGTGGATCG
>CAYJSX010000208.1:2602-2915 GCA_964372575.1 uncultured Planctomycetia bacterium | reverse complement strand
TTCGCCCGGCCGATCCTGTGGCTGGCCATGCTCTTTACAGTTCTCTCTGGCATTGGGTATCTGCGCCGCGGAAACCGGATCCTCAATTTCTCCGCCACAAACCGTGGCGGACCCGCCAATGGGTATGGCGGAGCGAGTGTCTCCAAAGGCTGATCTGGCCGCCCTTCCAGTGGTTGCCATCATCGGAAGGCCCAACGTGGGCAAGTCCGCCCTCTTTAACCGCTTTGTGGGGAGGCGCCAGGTTTTGGTGGATGCCACCCCCGGACTTACCCGCGACCGGCTTTACGCCCAGGTGGCCTGGCGAGGGCTGCCT
>CAYJSX010000208.1:0-2592 GCA_964372575.1 uncultured Planctomycetia bacterium | reverse complement strand
TTTCCAGGTGGTGGATACCGGGGGCCTGGAGATCGGAGCCCGCGAGCCGCTTGCCCGGAAGATGATGCTCCAGGTGGAGAAGGCGGTTGGCGAGGCCGATCTGTGCCTTTTTCTCTGTGACCTGAAGGATGGGCCGACACCGCTGGACCGGAAGATCGCCGATTGGATCCGCCCATTTGGCAAAGAGGTCCTCCTCGTGGTCAACAAGGTGGACCGCAACCCCGAGACACTGGCCATCCATGAGTTCGCCAGTCTCGGCTTCGGAAGTCCCATCCCGATCGCGAGTCTCCACGGCTTAGGGATCGGAGACCTGCTCGATCAAGTGGTGGAGCAACTAAAAGGCAAAAGGTGCCAGGCACCAGTTGTTGATAACTTGACAAAAGAGAGGGTGCCGGGTTTAAACCTGGCACCCGACGCCCGAAGTTTTCAACAGGAGGTGCCTGGCACCTCCGTTCTTAAAATAGCGGTGGTGGGGCGGCCCAACGTTGGAAAGTCGTCCCTGGTGAACCGGATCTTGAACGAGGAGAGGGTCCTGGTGGATGAGACCCCAGGGACCACCCGGGATCCGGTGGACACCACCTTTACTTATCAGGGCAGGCCGTATTGCCTGATCGATACCGCCGGCATCCGGGCCCGGAAGAAGCTCAAGACCAAGGTGGATTGGGTGTCCCGCCTGAAGACCTCCCAGGTGATCGAGCGCTCGGATGTCTGTGTCGGGATGCTGGACGCGACCGTCGGACTTGTCCAGGAGGATCTGAAGCTGCTGGACGAGGTGGTGACAGCGGGCAGGGCACTCGTCCTAGCGGTCAACAAGTGGGATCTCGCCAGGAAGGGGCTGACTGAGAAGGAGGCGGCCCAGGCGATCTTTCGGCGGGCCCCCTTTATTCGTTTCGCGCCGGTCATCGCCGTTTCGGCCAAGACCGGCCATCAGGTTCCTGAGCTTCTTGAGCAGGCGGCCTGGGCCGCTTCCCAAGCCAGCCGGAAGATGACCGCCTCCGAGAAGCAGCGGCTCCTTGCGGCTCTTCAAAACGACCCCAGGGCACCTGCCGGGGTGCGGAACATGGGGCTTTTGTGGATTGCTCAGATGGACGTGGCGCCCCCCAGATTCCATTTTGTGGGCAGGATGAAGAGGCCTCTTTCCCATTCGGATGGGGCCTACTTGGAGCGCACCTTGCGAAGCGAGCTTGACTGGCAGGGAACCCCTGTCTGGATTCAGATCTTAAAGAGGAGAAGGTGACCCCCCTGTTTACGTTTGCGCTTCTTTGCCTGGCGTATCTGGTAGGGGCGATCCCCACGGGGCTTCTGGTTGGCCGCCTCTTTAAGGGGCTGGATGTTCGCCAGCATGGAAGCGGGAATGTTGGGGCCACCAACGTCCTTCGCGTGGCTGGAAAACTCCCTGGCGCCCTTGTCTTGGGCGTGGATGTAGCCAAGGGGTGGCTGCCTACCGCCCTCTTTAGCCGATGGGCCCTTCACTGGGGTTGGGTTGCCGGCGGCCAGACGCTGCAGATCCTCTTGGGGATCTGCGCGGTCTCTGGTCACATCTGGAACCCTTTCTTGGGTTTCAAAGGGGGCAGGGGGGTGGCCACCAGTCTTGGGCTGCTTCTGGCCCTCGATTACCGGGTGGCCCTCCTCTCCTTGGTGGTATGGATCGCCCTAGCGGCCTGGACGCGCTACGTCTCGGTGGCCTCGATTGGGGCAGCGCTTTCGGCCCCTTTCTGGATGACCTTCCTTGGGCTTCCTCTCCTTTGGATCCTGGGCGGGATAGGGGTGAGCTTCGCGATCATCTTCCGGCACCGCCCGAACCTGGTCCGTCTCCTCCAGGGGCAAGAGCATAAGATCGGCGCCCCTGCCAAGTCCCCTACCAAGCCCGCCTGAAGCGTGGTAAACTGAAATATTTAGGACCCCTCGACGGGTTACCGTCTTAGGAGACGGGGGATGGGGGACTTGCCTATCAATCTTGTTGTCGGGCAAGGGGATCCAGGTTACCCTTTGGGGGGCTTTCCCCGATTACGTCGCCCAGGTTAACGCGAGCCGGGAGAACGTCAAGTTCCTGCCTGGCGTCAAGATTCCGCCGGCGGTCAAGCTCACCGGCAACCTGAACGAGGCGCTGGCCGACCCAGAGGTGATTGTGGTGGCGGTCCCCTCCAAGTATCTGAGGGGTGTCCTGGAGCGAGCCCAGCAGGGACCCTGGGAAAAGGCAGTGGTGGTCAGCGTGGTCAAGGGGATTGACCCTGAGACCCTGCTGACCATGTCGCAACTTATCCGGCAGCTCCTCCCGGTGAGGCGGCTCGCCGTCTTATCCGGCCCCTCGATCTCTTACGAAGTGGCGAGGGGAGTGCCGACCACGGTGGTGGCCGCCTCCCAGCAAGAGGGGCTGGCCAGGGAGGTTCAGGAACTTTTTGCCACGGAGCGCCTCCGGGTCTACACCTCTACCGATGGTATGGGGGTGGAGCTGGGGGGGTCGCTGAAGAACGTCATTGCCATCGCCTGCAGGGCGGCCGACGGTTTGGGCTTCGGGACGAACACCAAGGCGGCCCTGGTGACACGGGGGCTGGCCGAGATGGCCAGGCTCGGCGCAGCGATGGGAGCTAA
>CAYJSX010000207.1:2052-2974 GCA_964372575.1 uncultured Planctomycetia bacterium | reverse complement strand
AGAGCTCACCCAGGAGAGGCAGCTCACCCTTTTTTAAAACAAGGCCGGGTGCCAGGTCTAAGACCTGGCACCCCAAAAAAGCATGAGAGCCCTATTAGCCCTTGAGGATGGAACCGTCTTTGAGGGGGAGTCGTTTGGCGCCCCCGGAGAGATCTTTGGAGAGGTGGTCTTCAATACCTCCATGACCGGCTACCAGGAGATCTTGACCGATCCCTCTTACCGCGGCCAGATTGTGGCGATGACCTATCCCTTAATTGGCAACTATGGCGTCAACCAGCAGGACATCGAATCGGTCAAACCCCAAGTGGAGGGCTTTGTCGTTCGGTCCTTGAGCCCCATCGCCTCGAACTGGAGGGCGGAGCAGACCCTTTCCCAGTGGCTCGCGAGCCACAAGACGATTGCCATCCAAGGGATAGATACCCGGGCCCTCACCTACCTCTTAAGGCGCAAGGGGGCCTTGAAGGGGGTTCTCTCGACAGCCGACCTGGATGGGAAGCGGCTGGTGGAAAAGGCCCGCGCTTCACCGGGCCTGATCGGCCGGGACCTGGTGAAGGAGGTGACCTGTTCCAAGCCGTTTGCCTGGGGTGAGGTGCCCCAGACGGACAAGCCGCTTCGGGTGGTGGCGGTCGATTGCGGGATGAAGACGAACATCCCCAGGATGTTGACCCAGGCCGGCTGCGAAGTAACGGTGGCCCCCGCCACGATCACTTCCCAAGAGATCTTTTCCCTCAAGCCGGACGGCCTCTTCCTCTCCAACGGCCCTGGAGATCCGGAAGGGCTGCCGTACCTGGCCTCTACGGTTCGGGAGTGCATCGGGAAGCTGCCGATCTTTGGGATCTGCCTGGGCCACCAGATCTTGGGGCTGGCCATGGGGGGAAAGACGTACAAGCTCAAGTTCGGCCACCACGGCGCCAACCATCCG
>CAYJSX010000207.1:456-2042 GCA_964372575.1 uncultured Planctomycetia bacterium | reverse complement strand
GTTCTGGAGATGGCTACCGGCAAGATCGAGATCACTGCGCAGAACCACGGCTTTGCGGTGGATCCCCAGTCGATCGGCGAGGAGGTCGAGATGACCCACGTGAATCTAAACGACAAGACCTGCGAGGGGATGCGCCACAAGAAATGGCCCCTGGTTTCGGTTCAGTATCACCCAGAGGCCTCTCCAGGGCCCCACGATGCCCATCACCACTTTACGCGATTTGTCACCCTAATGAAAGGTGGAGCGACGCGATGAAACCAACTCAGAGACTCGTGAAGTACCCAGGTGCCGCCGCGGTGGCGGCAGCCCTGGTTTTGGTTACGGCCTGTTTAGAGGCGGCACTGGCTTGGGGCCAGGCCCCTGCCGGAGAAGAGGCTGCCCCGGTGGAAGCTGCTCCATTGGAGGCCAGGGATGTTGCGCCCATCCGGGCGGCCTTCAACACGTCCAACCCGCCTCGGCTGAATGAACCGGTGGAGGTGGTCCTCGAGGTCCTCACCCGCCCTGGGGTGGAGCTTCCTCCGATTCGAGAAGGGGCGGAGCTGGAGATCCTCCTTCGTCTTCCGGTGGGGGTGAAGCTGGCCAGCGAGGGCTGGAAGCCGGTGGAGCCTTCTGCCCAGGACACGGAAGATCCCACCGGTCCCTGGAGCTTGTACGGCTGGAAAAGACCCTTGGCGCTGGCGGCCCGCTTGGGATCGGCCTCCTCGGAAGGGGACCAGCGGTTGGACCAGATGCCAATTCGGTTGACCGTTGCGGAAGAGGGGGTCAACTGGATCATCACAGCCCGCGTCCGGGTGATTCAAGGCCAAGAGGCCTGGCAGACCTTCGCCGCGACCTTTGCCACGGTCGAGTACGGCGTGACGCGGTTTAGCCCCATTCCCCTGACGTCGCTGCCTGCCCCGGAGGAACCCCTCTAAAGGCGATGCCTAAACGGACAGACATCCACAAGATCCTTATCGTGGGATCAGGCCCCATCATCATCTCCCAGGCGTGCGAGTTTGACTACTCCGGCACGCAGGCCTGCAAGGCCCTCAAGGAGGAGGGCTATGAGGTGGTCCTGGTGAACTCCAACCCCGCCACCATCATGACCGACCCGGAGTTCTCAGACCGGACCTACATCGAGCCGATCACGGCAGAGGTGGTGGAGAAGATCATCGCCCGGGAGCGGCCCGACGCCCTGCTGCCCACCCTGGGCGGCCAGACCGGACTCAATGTGGCGATCCAGCTGGCGCAGTCTGGGGCGCTGGAGCGATATGGAGTTGCGATGATCGGGGCGGATGCCGATGCCATCCGAAAGGCCGAAGACCGGCAGCTCTTCAAGGAGACGATGTTAAAGGCGGGGCTCGATCTGCCGATAAGCGGCGTCGCCCACAACCTGATGGAGGCCAGGGCGGTGGCACAGCGGATCGGCTTTCCGGTGGTGATCCGACCGGCCTTCACGCTGGGCGGAACCGGCGGCGGGATGGCCTACAACTCGGAGGAGTTTGACCGGATCGCCGAGCAGGGACTTCAGCTCAGCCTGGCCTCGGAGATCTTGGTTGAGGAGTCGGTGGCCGGCTGGAAGGAGTTTGAGCTGGAGGAGATGCGGG
>CAYJSX010000207.1:0-446 GCA_964372575.1 uncultured Planctomycetia bacterium | reverse complement strand
CCTGGACCCCATGGGGGTTCACACCGGCGACTCGATCACCGTCGCCCCCGTCCAGACGCTGACCGACAAAGAGTACCAGGCGATGCGCGACGACGCCATCACCGTCATCCGGGCCATCGGTGTAGAGACCGGCGGCTCCAACATCCAGTTCGCCGTGCATCCCGAAACCGGACGCCGGGTGGTAATCGAGATGAACCCGCGGGTTTCCCGCTCTTCAGCGCTGGCCTCCAAGGCGACCGGCTTTCCCATCGCCAAGATCGCGGCGAAACTCGCGGTGGGCTATACCCTGGATGAGCTGCCCAACGACATCACCCAGGAAACCCCTGCCTGTTTTGAACCGACCCTGGATTACTGTGTGGTAAAGATTCCCCGCTTTGCCTTTGAAAAGTTTCCGGCGGCCGACCCCACCCTGACCGTGCAGATGAAGTCGGTGGGGGAGGTGATGG
>CAYJSX010000206.1:0-2974 GCA_964372575.1 uncultured Planctomycetia bacterium | reverse complement strand
TCGCGGCGAGCGAGCAGGACGCCAATCTTTATTACGCCACCGGCTTCTGGGCGCCGGACCCCTTCATCTTTACCCAGATTGCCGGCCGAAAAATCCTGGTCATGAGCGACCTGGAGCTGGACCGGGCCAAGGCCGAATCCAAGGCGGATGAGGTCCTCTCCCTCTCGAAGCTTTTGGCCCAGGCCCGGCAGGCGGGAGAGGGCCAGCCCGGCACCGCCGACGTCCTGGATCTCCTTTTCAAGGAACGACAGGTGAAGGAGGTCAAGGTGCCGAGCAATTTCCCGCTGGGACTGGCCGACCGGTTGAGGGCCAAGGGCTGCAGCCTGCAGGTCGGCCAAGAGCCCTTTTTCCCCGAGCGGACTGTCAAAAAACCCGACGAGGTGGCCGCGATCCGGGAAACCCTACGGCTGACCGAGGAGGCCCTGAAGTCGGCGATCGACGTGATTGCCGAGTCCCAAATCAAGGATGGAGAGCTTTGGCTGCGAGGCAAACCGCTCACCTCAGAGCTCATCCGAAAGCTCCTGCACCTGACCCTCATGGGCTCCGACTGCCTGGCCCGCGAGACAATCGTGGCAGGCGGGACCCAGGCCTGCGATCCCCACTGCATCGGCTCCGGGCCGTTCAAGGCCCACTGGCCGATTGTTCTGGATGTTTTCCCAGTCTCCACAAAAACGCGATATTATGCCGACATCACCCGCACGGTGGTCAAGGGCAAGCCAAGCCCCAAGGTCAAAAAGATGTACGAGGCGGTTAAGCAGGGGCAGGAGATTGCCTTTGGAATGCTCAAGGCCGGTGTCAACGGGCAAGAGGTCCACCGGGCGATCCTCAATTACTTCGAGAAGGAAGGTTTCCAGACTGGAGAGCAAGGCGGCCGGATGCAGGGTTTCTTTCACGGCACCGGACACGGCCTGGGGCTGGAGATCCACGAGCCGCCCAGGATCAGTGCGACACCCGACATCCTTCAGGCGGGTCAGGTGGTTACCGTGGAGCCGGGCCTCTACTACCTCGATGCCGGCGGCATCCGCCTGGAAGACGATGTCCTCGTCACCGCCACCGGCTGTGATAACCTCACCACCTTCCCCAAACTCCTCGAGCTGGATTAGTTCAAAACAGATCGTGATAGGATATCCTCTATGAGACAGACAAGACCCAAGAGGAACAAGGTCGCTGGTTTGCCATCGAGGAAATACCAGTCCTGGTTGGATCTGGTTTATTTCTCCGAAAAGGCAGCCCTGGCGGGGTTGAGAGCACAGGGTTTTTCCCCCTTCAAGGCCTGGAAGATCTGGTGCCGGCGCTGGGGGCGTTCCTCGAAGGAGCATCAGCAGGCAAATCAGCGAGTGATCCAAAGAATCATTCAAGCCGGTGGGTAAAACCTCCCTCCAGTTCCTTGACGAAGCCCTCCAGGCAGCCCTGCGGGTTCTGAAACGTCATCGGATCCCGTATATGGTGATGGGAGGAGCTGCTCTTTCCATCTGGGGACGGTCGCGCCTCACTCAGGATCTGGATCTATCGATCTGGGTGGAGAAAGAGGGTGAAGCCGGTGTGATGGAGGCCTTGATGCGAGCCCGTTTTGTGCCGGCAACTCCGCGCCCTCTGCTGGGCCACCGACTGGTCGTCTGCCGCTATCTTGGAATGACGAGGGGTTTGCCGATTCAGGTAGATTTCTTCTTTGCCAGGGGAGAATACCAGCGTCAAGCGATCCGTCGAGCCGTAGAGATTCATCTCGATCGAGAGAAGGTTCGCTTTGTTGCGCCGGAAGACCTCATCCTTCATAAGCTGCTGGCCGACCGACCCATCGATCGGATGGATGTCCGTTCGATCCTGGAAGAGCAGGCCGGCCGTTTGAATCAGAAATATCTTTCCCGCTGGATAAAGCACTTTAAACTTTCCGGACGTTTTCAGGCCGTCCGGCAGCGTTGACGGTGGTGGCGGCCCGCCTCGGCGATCTCCGGCTGGTCAAAAGGCCCGAGGAGGTGACTGCCATCCGTGAGACGATCATGGGCCAGAACCTCGCCACCTTTCCCAAGCTCCTCGAGCTGGACTGATGTGGTAAGCTAATGATGGCCAGAAGCCTATGATTGCAAGGGACGACTTAAAAATTGCCGCGGAGCTAAAGGAAAAGCTCCTAGCCAAAGCCAATGGAAAAATCCGACAGGTGATCCTCTACGGCTCACGGGCTCGAGGCGTCGCTGCTGCCGATAGCGATTTTGACCTTCTGGTGGTTGAGGCGGATCCGGTTCCTAAGCGAGAAGAGATGCGGCGATTACGTAAGGCCATAGGCGATCTACAAGTTGCGGTAGACGTTTGGGTCCTAGGGGAGACGGAGTTTGAGGAGACCAAGAATGTCATCGGTGGTCTCGCTTACCCTGCATCCAAATATGGTCTGATCCTCTATGAGAACGCCTGAGCAGGTGCAATGGGATTTTGTCCAACAGTGGCTGAACAAGGCACACGAAGATTTGGAAGCAGCCAGGGTGTTGCTGAAAAGCGACTTCGAGGGCTATGAGTCTGTTGGATTCCATGCGCAGCAGGCAGTAGAGAAATTCATTAAGGCCGTTCTTGTACGCCATCAGATAGAACTCCAGAAAACCCACGACATTGCCCTCCTGCGGAAGTTGGTCGCACAGGCGGATCAAGCCCTAGCGGAGAATCTCGCCCCTGCCGATGCCGTAACGCCCTATGGAGTCGAATTCCGCTATCCAGGCGACCTCGATGCACTCTCCCGAGAACAAGGGGTACAGGCACTTCAGTTGGCAGAACAAGTGCGTGATGCGGTTCTTGCTCACTTGAGGCCTTATCTGGACGCAGGCAGACCGGCTTAGCTTCTTTGTGTGAACCTCGCCACCTTCCCAAGCTCCTCGAGCTTTCCTAGAAAAAGGTGCCAGGTTTTAACCTACCTACCGGCAGGCAGGCCTGGCACGTATCTATTTAGCGGTTTGAGAGGTATTCCCGTCATTGCGAGGAGCGACAGCGA
>CAYJSX010000205.1:0-2986 GCA_964372575.1 uncultured Planctomycetia bacterium | reverse complement strand
TGTCGATCTTCTCCAGGATGCTGGCCAGTCGCTCCGGCGGGACCACCCCGGAGAGAATCGCCCAGGTCTGCGAGTTGAGGGGGACCTTACCCTCTTCATTTTCCTTGGAGCCGATCCGGCTTCCGGTGTCGTTGAAGGCGGCCAGGTACCACTGGCCGTCCCAGCCCACCTCGTTAATCACATGGGTGAGCGCCTTCATCTTGGACTCCATCTCTTCGGCCACCGGCCGGTCCCCCAGGAAATCGGCCAGCTCCTGGATCTGCCGGCAGGCGCGCACCAGGGCCATCCCCAGCCACACACTCTCCCCCTTGCCCTTGATCCCCACATGGTCGTAGGCATCGTTCCAGTCGGCATGGCCGATCAGGGGCAGGCCATGCTGGCCCCGGACCCCGTAGAGGTAGCGGATGGCCCTCAGGATGTGTTCGTAGACGGTGGCGGAATCGCCGTCGTGAAAGGGAATCTCCTTCTTAAGGAAGCCAACGTCTCCGGTCTCCTTGACGTAAGAGATCACACTGTAGGGCAGCCACACCGCCACATCGGCCTTCTTGATCACCCCCTTGACCCCCTGGTTTTCCCAGGTCCCCTCGATGTCGGAGAAGCCGGAGACCGCGTGCCCGCTCTTGTACTGGTAGTAGAGGAGCTTCTCCAGCTTGGCCCGGGCCGTGCCGATGTCCACGCTTAAGAGCCCCTCCACGTCCTGGGCGGTGTCTCGGAAGCCCAGCCCCCCCTCGGCCCCGTGGTAATGGGAGGTGCCGCGCCAATGGGTGATGGCGAAGAGCTGATACTTGCCCCAGAGGTTCGTCATCAGGTTGAAGTTCGGATCTGGCGTCTCGACCCAGACCCTCTCGAGGGTCCTGGCCCAAGTGGCCCGGGCCGCCACGAGCTCCTGCTTGGCCGCCTCCACCGAACGGAAGCGCTTGAGGAGTGTCCCGATTTCGCCCTGCGACTCGGTCAAGCCCATCAACACCACAAACTCCTGGGTTTCGCCCGGCCTCAAGGAGATCTTCCCCTGCAGCACGCCCACCATGTCCTCGCCGCGGACCCCCCGGCCGCTAAGCTGCTTGGCGCTTAAGCCGGCGATGTCTTTGAACGACCCGTAGGTGCCGATAAAGTTTTCCCGTCCGCACTCGAAGCCCTCGATGGGAAAGGAGGCGGAAAAGAATCCGAAGCCGGGCTTGTGCCATTCCTTGAAGGGATGCTTGAAGGCCACAATCGCCTGCAGGGCCTTGTCGAAGTTCGCCTCGTTGTAGAGGCAGAGGATGTTCCGGTAGTGGGTCTCCAGGGCCACGTCGCCGCAGACGAGCTCCACAAAGGGGTAAACCTGGAGCTGGCGTCGCTTGCCCGTGCTGTTTTTGAGCGACACGAGCCACAGCTCCACCGGGGCCTCCCGCGCCACAAAATAGGTGATGGACCCCTTGATCCCGTGGTGGGTCGCGGAGATCTTGGTGTACCCCAAGCCGTGCCGGCACTCCCAGTCAGACAGGGGTTCCCGCATCGGCTGCCAGTTGAGACTCCAAATTCCGCCGGCGGCGGACTTGTGGCTGCTCACGCCCGGATCCTTGATAAAGAGGTAGCGCCCGGGCCGGTCGGAGCTCAGGTGGTCGTAGCGAAGGATCCGGTAATGCTTGGGATCCTTGTAATAGGAAAAGCCGCCTCCGGTCTGGGAGATCAGGCAGTGGTAGACGTCGTTAAAGAGGTAGTTGAACCAGGGCCGGGGGGTGTCCGGCCGGGTGATGAGGAATTCTCTTGCGTCTTGGCTGAAATGTCCGTAGCGCATGCCCATTTAAGGGTGCCAGGATTTATCCTGGCACCCCCACGTATTAAGGGGGCCAGGCCTTAACCTGGCCCCCTTAGAAGTTAAAGCGAAGCGAAGACGTCGCGAATGACGAGGCTGGCGGCTCCCAGGGCGACACAGTCCTCCCCGAGCCGGGCGGGGACAATCTTTACCGCGTTGGCCATTTCCTCAAAGGCGCACAGCCGCACCATCTTCTTGACCGCCTCAATCAAAACCGGGCCGGCGATCTCCACGCCGCCGCCGATCACCACCGCTCCAGGATTTAACAGATTCACCAAGAAAGAGATCCGAACCCCCAGCCGCTCGCCCGCCTTCTGAACGACCTCGTTGGCGAGCTTGTCTCCATCCTTGACCGCTTCGAAGACCGTCTCCAGGGTGATCTTGTCCAGCTTGCCCGACACCAGCTCCGAGATCCTAGAGACCCCTCCCTTCTGGATCGCCTCCTTGGCGTCGTCCGGAATCCCCAGGTGAGCGGCCCAGGGCTTGAGGGCCGTGATGTTGCCGATCCAGACGTCCGAGATGTCGAGCTGGTCCTTGATCGAAACCTCCCCGGCCGTTCCGCTGATCCCGTGGTAGATCTCCCCGTTGATGATCATGCCGCACCCGACCCCGGAGTACATGAAGAGCATGATGTCCACATCGGTGCCGGCCCCCAGCGACCACTCCCCGTAGGCGGCGGTGGTCACGTCGTGCTCGAGCTTGACCGGTATCTTGAACTTCTCCGCCAGCAAGCCGGCAATCGGCACATAGATCGAGGCCACCCCTTCGGTACAGCGGATCGTTCCCACCTCCCGATCGATCACCCCAGAGGCGCCGATATGAATGCCGCGGATCTTCTTGGGCTCCACCTGGGCGCCCTTGATCACCTCGGCAATCTGGTCGGAGACCGTCCGGACCACATTGTCGGCCGTGTCCCGGGGCCGCTGGGCCTTGGCCCGGGAGATCACGTTGCCCTCCAGGTCGGCCAGGATCGCCTCGATGGTAAAGACGGCCAGATCCACGCCGACAACGTAGGAAGACTTCGGGTTGAGCACCACGATGGTGGGTCGGCGGCCTCCCGAGGAGATGTCGAGGCCCTTCTCGATCACGATCCCCTGCTCGATGAAGTTGTTCACATAGCGGGCTAAGGTCACGATATTCAGCTTGGTCAGCTTCGAGATGTCGGTCCGATAAATAGGGCCGTCCCGCTTG
>CAYJSX010000204.1:0-3033 GCA_964372575.1 uncultured Planctomycetia bacterium | reverse complement strand
GCTTGGGGCTGGTTTTAGCGGCGGCGCCGGCGGCCGGGTGGCTGGCTGTAACCGGTGCTTGGGAGCAGGCGATCCTGCCCCTTGCCCTGGGAGTTCTCTTCTGGGTGGCCGGCTTCGACATCCTTTACGCCCTGTTAGACCTTGACTTCGATCAGGCCCACGGCGTATATTCAATTCCTCAACGCTTTGGCATAAAGCCTGCCCTGGCAGGTTCCACCCTTTGCCATGCCTTGGCGCTTTCAAGCTTTGGATGGTTTGGGGTTGCGGCAGGGCAGGGCCCGTGGTTTTGGGTGGGACTGTCGCTGGTCGCCGGGCTTCTCTGGTACGAACACCGTCTGGTTAAACCTTCAGGGCTCGATCGAATCAACAAGGCCTTCTTTACCGTAAACGGCTGGGTGAGCGTATCCCTGTTTCTCTTCACCCTCATCGACTTAAAGATGCGTTCATGAGACACCCGATTGTGGCCATCACCGGCGCCTCCGGCTCCTGTTATGCCATTCGGCTGCTCCGTTTCCTCATCGAACAAAACCTGGAGCCCTACGTGGTGGTCAGCCCCCCCGGGCGGCAGGTGATGGCGATCGAGCTGGGCAGCGGAGATCTTAAAGAACACCTGGGAACGGCCGGCTACCGGGAGGAGAGTGTCCGGGACTTGAGCTCACCCTTGGCCAGCGGCTCTTTCCCCACCCAGGGAATGGTGGTGATCCCCTGTTCGATGGGAACCCTCGGGGCGATCGCCAACGGGGTCACCTCCAATCTCATCCACCGGGCCGCCGAGGTGACCCTCAAAGAGGCCCGCAGACTGATCGTGGTCCCCCGGGAAACGCCCCTTTCGCCCATCGCCTTGAAGAACATGCTCACCCTCTCGCAGGCCGGCGCCCTGATCGTCCCGGCCAATCCCGGCTTCTACCACGCCCCCTCCTCGATAGAGGATCTGGTCGATTTTGTGGTGGGGAGGGTCTTGGACCTGATGGAGATTCCGCACCACCTGGTCAAGAGATGGACAGGCGTTCCGGTTTTTGAAAATGCCCTCCACGATTAGCCCTGACTTGGGCGAGATCGCCGAAAAGGTCCAGGCCGGTCGCCGCTTAAGCCGGGAAGAAGGCATCCGCCTCTTTGGGGCCGACCTCTTCACCCTCGGGGCCCTGGCCGACGAGGTCCGCCGGCGCCTGCACCAGAAGAAGGCCTACTACACCCACACGCTGCACCTGAACTACTCCAACGCCTGCATTTTGACCTGCGGGCTGTGCGCCTTTTATCGTCCCCTGGGACACACGGAGGCCTACACCTTTTCGTTGGAGGAGATTAAAAGGCGAGCCGCCCAGGCCGCCAAGGTGGGCGTGCGGGAGTTTCACATCACCGGGGGCCTCAACCCGCGCCTTAGCTTCGATTATTACGAAGGGATGATCCGTGCCTTAAAGCAGGCCGTGCCCTCCGCAACGGTCAAGGCCTTTACCTCGGTGGAGATCGACTTCTTCTCCAGGATTTATCGGCTCTCGGTGGATGAGGTCTTCCAGCGCTTGAAGGCGGCCGGCCTGGACTGCATGCCGGGCGGCGGGGCCGAGATCCTGGGCGAGCGGGTGCGGAAGATCATCTGCCCGGACAAGATCTCCGGGGAAAGGTGGCTCGCCATCCAGCGGCAAGCCCATTTAAACGGCGTACCGACCAACGCCACCATGCTCTACGGCCATGTGGAGACGATCGAGGAACGGGTGGACCACATGCTGGCCCTTCGGGAACTTCAGGACGAAACAGGCGCCATCCAGGCCTTTGTTCCCTTAAGCTTTCACGCGGAGAACACCGCCTTCCCTGAGATTCTCCCGACCACCGGGTTTGAGGATCTGGCGGTCTACGCGGTCTCGCGCCTCCTCCTGGACAACATCCCCCACATCAAGCTCCTGTGGACCTACGTGGGCACCAAGATGATCCAGGTGGCGCTGGATTTTGGGGTGGACGATGTCGGCTCCACCAACTTGGAGGAGCGGATCGTCAAGGCGGCCGGGGCCAACCACCAGGACGCCCCGACGGTGGAAGAGCTCACCCAGATGATCCTTCGGTCAGGCCGCCTCCCCTGCCTGGTGAACAGTCTCTACCAGAGTCTCAATTAAATGGCAGCCCCGCCGGTGTCACTCCAAGAACAGCCCAGGGCCTCGGTCCTGACTGAGAAGGGACTGGCTGCCGTCCGGCTGGGGGACATCCAATTCTTGAACTCCTGGCCGGTCACCTACGCGCTGCGCCACCACCGAGTGGCCTCCGAGGCGGAGATCACCTCGGGCACGCCGGCCGAGATCAACCGGCGGCTTCTCTCCGGAGAGCTGGATGCCAGCGCGATCTCTTCGTTGCTCTATTTGAAACACGAGGAGGAGTTTGTACCGGTCCCGGGCTTCTGCATCCGGGCCGACAGCGCGGTTGCCTCGGTCCTGGTGGTCAGCCGCAGACCCCTGGACCAGCTTCAGTGGCAGACGATCGGCGTCACCAGCCACGGGGCCACCACACCGGTTCTCCTTAAAATCCTCCTTTTAAAGCGAGGACTCAGGATCGACTTAAAGGTGACCTCTGTGCGATACCCGCAGATCCTTGAGGAGTTCCCTGCCGCCTTGCTCATCGGGGATGAAGCGTTGGCGGCCGCGCGAGAGTTAAAGAGGGTCTGGAGGTGGGATCTGGCCGCGGCCTGGACCCAGTGGACCCGCCTTCCCATGGTCTTTGCCCTCTGGGCCATCCGGCGCCGGCTGCTCGCGCAGGATCCTGAGCTTCCCAAGAGAATCCAGGACGCCTTGGCCCAATCGTACGCGTGGGGCAAGAATCATCCAACACAGCTGATCGCCTCGATGCAGAAGGTTTTTCCCTGGCCGGCCACCTACTTTAAACAGTATCTGAGCCGGCTTTCCTACACGCTCGACCAGAAGGCCTGGATGGGCCTAAGGCGTTTTGCCAAAGAGGCCCAAGCGGTCGGGGAGCTTCCTTAAACAATGGGGTGCCAGGTTTTAACCTGGCACCCTCATCAAGGGGTAGGCAGATTTATTCTATCGACGATCT
>CAYJSX010000203.1:0-3050 GCA_964372575.1 uncultured Planctomycetia bacterium | reverse complement strand
GATGTAGTCCTCGGGCGTGCCCGGGACGTCGTAATTGATCACGTGGCTGATCTGGTCGATGTCGATGCCGCGGGCCGCGATGTCGGTCGCCACCATGACCTGAGCGTGCCCCTGGCGGAATTTTTCCAGCGCATGGAGCCGCTGCCCCTGGCTTCGGTCTCCGTGCATCACGGAGACTCGAACGCCGCGCCGCCCCAACTCGTGCGAGAGCCGCTCGGCGGATCGTTTCGTCCGGGTGAAGACGAGCACCGAGGTCATCTCCGCCTCTCGCAGAAGCTCCACCAAAAGATCGGTCTTCAGGTGGCGCGGCACCGGATAGACCGCGTGACGTATGCCAACCGCCGGCGATGAGCGCGGCCCAATCTGCACGGTAACCGGATCGCGGAGGATCTCGTTCGCCAAGAGACGGATCTCCGGCGGCATGGTAGCGGAAAACATCAGATTCTGGCGTTTGGGCGGCAGTAGGCTTAGGATCTTCTCGATGTCCGGAAGGAATCCCATGTCGAGCATCCGATCGGCCTCATCCAGGACCAGCACCTCCAGGTCCACGAAGTCGATCCGGCCCGAATAGATGTGGTCCAGCAGCCGCCCCGGGGTTGCGGAAAGGATGTCCACCCCGTGCGCCAGAGCCGAAATCTGCGGGGACATCGGCACCCCACCGAAGATGGCCGCCCCTTTCAGGTGGACATAACGGGAGAGAGACTTCAGGTGTTCCATCGACTGCAGCGCCAACTCCCGGGTGGGAGCAAGGATCAGGGCCCGGACATGCTTGCCGCTTTTTCCGGCAAGCAGCTTGTGGAGTATCGGCAGGACGAAGGCGGCGGTCTTGCCCGTCCCGGTCTGGGCGCAGCCGATCAGATCCCGTCCGGCAAGGATGAGGGGGATGGCCTGCGCCTGGATCGGGGTGGGGTGCAGGAACCCCAAGTCGTGGATCCCCTTGAGGAGGTTGGGGTGGAGGTGGAGATGGTCAAAGGTGGCCTCCCCTGCGGTTTCCGGTTTCATCCCACCATTATATCGAAGAGAAAATAGAATAAGGAGGCATTACTGCCCGTACCATGCTGCCAGGGTGGCACCACCAGTAACGCCTCCTGTTTCCTGTTAATCCAGGAATCGCTCTTTGAGGTCTGGGGTGGGAACCATGCAGGTCTCTTTTTTCCCAAACCAGCGGTAACGGTTTCGCGCCACCAGATCGTAGAAGAAATCCCGGATCGGTGCCGGAATCACGATAAAGAGGAAAAGGAGAGGCCAAGGCCCTCTCATCCTCCTGGCCATCTGAAGGGCAGCAGAGGATTTCATGAAATACCGATCCCCCTCTACAAAAATCATCGTGGTGAGCTTATCCGGAGAGAGGTGAAGGCGCCTTAACGTTTCCTGACCGATGGCCGACTGCAGGGAGGCAAAGCGAAACCTCTTCTTAGGGTCTCTTCGGATGAGGAATTGGACCCAGAGGCAGCAGAAGTTGCACACCCCATCGAACAAAATGAGGTGGGTGGGTTGAGCCCTCACGCCCTATTCTCCTCTGGAAATCCGGACTTAGAGAACCTTAAAATCATTCAGCCCCACCGGTGGCAGAACCTGTCCCACCAAGGCCCGGGACCACCAACGACGCGTTGTTCTTCTTTCCTGGGGTGTTGCAAAGCGATAACGGTAGAGCCGCATCCGAATGTGTTGGGGAGGGGCCTCCGGAAAGGGGTTGTAGCTCATAAGCCTTAAGAGGGCCTCATCCCCTTTAAGAAGCTTTTCCCCCAGCGTGAAGAGCCACGGGTAATACCGAATGTGGGACATCGCGGCAAACCACATCAGCCAATCCAACCGCAAATGGTAAGGCGCCACGAGAGGCGGCAGGCGGTTGACTGCGCCCGGCTTGGCCTTAAACTCATACTCCAGCCAGCGGGTCTTTGGGGTAAGCACCCTTTCGCTCGTCCCTTCGATCACGATCTCCAGTCTCTGGCGGGTGATGGAGCCAAAGGCCCCATAGGTATTCACCAGATGCAAGGGATTAAAACTGTAGTTCATGATCTGCCCGCGAGAGAGCAGGTTCTTGATGGGGGCCACGCTTAAAACGGCAACCACGCTCACCAGCAGCCACAGCGCCATCTCGTGGGGAAAGGCCCGGGGCTGAA
This sequence comes from uncultured Planctomycetia bacterium, assembly GCA_964372575.1. Lineage (GTDB taxonomy): Bacteria > Omnitrophota > Gorgyraeia > 1-14-0-20-64-10 > 1-14-0-20-64-10 > JACOVG01. Next base: position 927 of record CAYJSX010000203.1, on the reverse strand, counting down.
GGGAGGGGATCTTCAGAGGAAGCCATCGGGTCAAGATGCCGTCGCTGAAGCAGCTTAAGGACAGGGCGATGGTCAGATAATTTAGCCAGGAGAAATTTCCACTGACGATGAGCGTTCCCTGGAAAAGGATGGTCAAGATTCCGGCCACTGCGCAGATGGGCTGTGGAGCAAGGTAGGCCCAGGGAACGACAAGCTCCGCGAAATGGTTGACGGCCACCCCGGCCTTGTGGAACCAGACCGGCATCTGGTGGAAATACCAGCTTAAGGGGTTGGGGATCGGCTGGGTCTCGTAATGGTAGAGGAGGCAAGTCAAATCACGCCAGCAAGGGTCGGCACGCAGCTTGATCAGCCCCGCCCCGAACATCACCCTAAACAGCATCCACCTAAGCAGCCATACCACCGCCGCCGGCGAGGCGGTCTTGGCCGCCCCGAACCAGATCGTAAAGAAACCCGCCTCCAGGAGCATCGACTCCCACCCGAAGGCGTAGAAGGTCTGGCCGACGTTCACGATGGATAGATACAGAACCCACAGGATCCCCCACACCGCGATGGAGAAGAGTGTGCCGAACCGCTCGGAAAATCCTGTGGCCGCCATCGCCGAAAGGACGATACCGGCGAAGGCCACGGCCTTCAGGAACGAATCGGAGTAATGGAGGAAGAAGATGCTCGGGGCCTGAGCGAAGCGGACGTGTTTAAGAAAATTCGGAACCGGCAGCAGCCCCCGCTCACCCAGGAGGGGCACAAATTGATTCAGCGCAACCAGGAAGGCGATCAGGTACAGCAGGCCCATGGAGCGCTGAAACAGAGCCCGCGTAAGCCAAAAGCTCTCCGCCTCGCCGCCCATCGGTAGAACTCAGGCGCCGGTAGCCATCGCTGGCCCCGGTTTCCTGTGTCCCCCTTTCCAACCGTACGTGACCTTTTCGATCA
>CAYJSX010000202.1:0-3056 GCA_964372575.1 uncultured Planctomycetia bacterium | reverse complement strand
CTTGGACGGCTGGAAACCGGCCTCGACACACCCGAAGCCGGCGTTCATCCAGAAGACCAGCATCGCGGTGACCAGCGTCCACATCGTGTCACACATCACTTTCGGATCCATCAAAACCTCCTTCTGGTCATTGCGAGTCCGCCAACAAACTTTGGCGGGCGAGGCAATCTCGTTTTTGGGTGTCAGGTTTTAACCTGCCTACCCCTGCCCGTCCGGCAGGCGGGGGCAGGCAGGCCTGGCACCCGCCTCCCTTAGAAATAGACGTAAGCCCCTACCCCAACCGTGTGCTGCGTGGTATCCGAGCGGAAGGTATTGCGGCTGGTGAAGAAGCCCTCCGAGGTCTTGTCGAACCGGTACTCGGGCCGGATCAAGAGGTTGAATCCCTTGGCCAGCGGTGCCTTGTAGTTCAGGGTCAGGGTGACCCCATAAAGCCTCTGATCGACCCCCGTGGCAAACCCATCCTGATCCTGCATATATTCCAGCCGGATCGCCGGCTCCAGGCGATCGGACAGCTGATACCGGGTCACCAGTCCTAACCCGTGCCAGACGGCAGACTGGGTATTGCTGGCCAAGGCATTCTCCTCATACCCATAATCCCCAAACACAAGGAGGTTGAGCTTCGGAATGGGGCTGTTGATAAACGCCTGAAAATCGATGAGGTGCCGGATGTTGTTCTGAATGTTCCTCTGCTCTGGCCCGACCAGGTAGTTCAAGTACAGGTTAAAGGACGAGTTGGGCAGCCACCCAATCGAAGGCCCCCAGGTTAACCCACGGTTGTTATCTCCCGTGGTGACGTTCCAGCCCCGGAGGATGTAAAGCTCGGTGTAAAACTTGTCGCTCCATGGATAGTTGAGCTTCACCCCGGTATCCTGAAACGGAATCGCATAGCTGTAGAGGAAACCATGGGAGTGGTTGTTGTTCTTGATCCCTTCGATCGTCTCACCCCCAATGTGGGTGACGAATTTCCCGGCATCGATCCGAAGGCCGCTGCCCAGGGGTGCCATCCAGCCCACTGAAGCGTGGGAGATCCACTTCTCCCAGGCGCGCACCACCCCTTCTCCCAAGGCCCCCTGAATCGTATCGTAGATGATCTCCGGGGTGTCTCCCCAGTTGACATCCAGCTTAAAACCGGCTCCTCCCCACTCGCCCAAGGTGGGAACCTTCTCCAGTTCCAGTTCCACCAAATTGATTCGAGGAACATCGTTGTGGATGTCGAAGGCACGCCCTTCTACCGTGACATTTTGACCCTTCACGATCGAAGAGCCCTGGTTGGCGTTGACCGTGCTTCGGGCGGGATCGTTCACGTTGTGAACGAAATATTTTTCACACCAACCTCGAATCTTGACCTTCTTGAACCACTCGATCCCGGTCCATTCTCCAGCATCCTTGGTGGCCGCCTCGGTCCAGATCCCATTGACCTCAGCAGCCTGCAGGGCGGAGGGGCTAAGGAGCAGGGTTAAGGTAAAGAGCCCGAGGGAAAAACGAACGTCGCGTCGCAGACGAGGCATCGGGGAGTAAACCTCCTTGGTATTCAATCGGGTGAACGCACTGGAACCAACTCTGGGTATCAGGATTTATCCTGGCACCTTCTTGCACCGGTAGGCCAGTTTACGGAGGGCCGTTACAGCAAAATAAACTCCACGTTAAATCGGTATTACGCAGCAGGAGGGCGGAGTGGTTTCGCCTCCTCTAGCGAAAGCCACGAACCAGAGCAAGACCAGGCGAGTTGTGAGTGGTGCGGCTTCCTTGAGCCTTTAGCCATGCGCCAGGAGGGGTTAATGGTGCGGCTTCCTTAAGCCTTTAGCTACGCAGCAGGAGGGCGAAGGCTGTTCAGGATGGGGACGATTTTCTGCTTGAGATCAGGCAGGTCCTTCTCGACAATCTCCCAGATTTGCTCAAGATCGAGCCCCAAATAATCATGAACGGCGACATTCCTGAAAGCCGCAATGCTGCGCCAGTCCACATGGGGATGGTACCCCTTCAATGAATCTGACAGTCGGCGAACGGACTCAGACAGCGTTTGAAGATTCCGCAGGACAGCGTCCTGGATCAAGGACTCCTTCAAGAACGAGCCCTTGCCTGCCGTCACATAGCGTTCAATGCGCTCGATGCACTCTTGAATGTGAATGAGGTACAAACGGTCATCTTTCAAAGGGGAACGGCTTCCTGGAGTACCCGATCATGAATATACCAATGAAGTCCCTTTTCCGTCACAATGTCGACCTTGCGACCCAGCAGCTCCTCCAGGTCGGCCAACAGTCCTCCCGGAAAGAAAGGGCTGTGGTGAGGCCCTGCCTCGACGAGAAAATCAACGTCGCTCTCGGGGCCAGCGTCACCCCGAGCCACGGAGCCGAACACGCGGATACGACGCACACCGTGTTTGGCGGCGACGCGCAAGATCTCGTCTCGTTTGCCTTGAATGATCTCTTTTATCCCCACCGTGTTCTCTTTCTCACTCTACCAAGAAATAGTTTACCACGATCCAGGAGAGACGGTACGGTTCCGGAATAGGTGCCGGGTTAAAACCTGGCACCCTTGCCTTTAAACAAAGAGGGCAAGGTAGGCCTGGTCGTCCTTCTGGAAGATCGCGTACCCTAAGACCTCGGCACCGGAATCCTGAGAACCCCGCAGGGCCATGGCGATGAGATCCGCGGGGTCCATCGTCTCAAGATCAGCCAACCAGACTTCCAGCACAGGCAAACCCAGAGGGTTCTCCACCGACCCTTTGAGCATCGGATCCTTCACGATGACTCCAGGGCGACGGTTAGGGACGTGGGTCAGCAGGCTGAGGACGGTTAAGCGGAGTCCCGGCGGTATCCCCTTTCGGACCCTCTCCTCAAGCCCGCCCGCCAAGGTAGGATCGGCGTAGACAGAAATCTCGACAGGGAGGGAATGAACCTGAACCCAGTTAGCGCCAGGCGGAATTCTTGAGGCCAAATCCTTCCCGAAACGCCCCACAAACTCCCCCACCGCCATCCCCTCCTTCTCCTCCAGCCCGGCAGCGGGGAGTGGCCAGGGGATCTGATAGGCCGGATCACGCAGGCGGCCGGTGGAAG
>CAYJSX010000201.1:0-3065 GCA_964372575.1 uncultured Planctomycetia bacterium | reverse complement strand
TTTTATTTGTATTTTACCCTCCTGCCAGCTATACTTGAGGTAAATCCGTAACTGGCGGTCCTCCTTCATGTTGCGCCTAAGACCATGCTGACTAAAAGGTTTTCTATTTTCGGCCGATTCTTCGCCCTTTGGCTATCCTTAGCCCTTGCCTGTCCAACCCCTGCCTACAGCCTCCGCGAATCCCAGGAAGGCACCGCCGAGCGCATCGAGCTCCCCCGCGCCCTCACCGGCCTGGAGGAGAAGGGAAGCACCGTTCGGTCCACGCTGAGCAACTGGTCGGAGCAGGTGAGGAAGGGTTCCATGGATGGCTGGGCTCTCCAGCAGGGGTTAAGGGGGCTGGCCGATGATCCGCTCTTTGACGACGCCTCCTTGGAGCCGGCGGTCCGCTACCGTTTGCGGCAATTCCTCCAGGAGCTTTGGGGCGAAGTAGCATTCCAAGTCAAACATCCCCAGCCGTCCAACGGGGAGAAGATGGTAACTCACCTCCTCCAGATCTGGTCCGAGCTTACGCTGCTTTTTGCGAACGGCGTTTGGAAACTGGAAGGAAAGGAGGAATTGAGTCCAAAGGAATGGAAGCTTCTCCTTGCTATTCAGGATGCCCATTTTGAGCTCTTCAAGCCTCGGGGAGAGCGCGATCACATCGCCAGCAAGGGGACGGTTGATCAAAAAGGCATTTACCTGGCCACAGACCCTTTTCAGGCGATCCGTTTTTTGAAAAAGGCCGATGTTAAACCACCCCCAGGGCAAGCCCGAATTCGCCTCTTAGACCTCGGATCGGGAAAGGGGGACGTCGTGATTCCGGCAGCGGCTGTTTTGGACGCCCAGGTCTACGGCTATGAGCTGGACAACGATCTCATGGAAGGTGCGAGGGCTTGGTTAAGTAAGGTACAGGATCAAGGGTTGGTTCCAGAGGGTCAAGTGGAGCTTATCCAGAAGGATTTCCTTGACCGTGAGGTCGAGTGGCCGAAGGTGGACCTGATTTACTACTATTGGAAGGGAACGACCTTAAGGGATTTTCTGGAAAAGCATTTGCAGGCCTATGGCGCCGAGCATCCCGTTAAGCTTGTGGTTAACCTGTACGCAACCGATGCCAAACCCGATTACGTTCTCTCAGATCTCGAAGAAAATGGGTGGGACGTGAAGGAGATCTGGGAGGAGAATAAACCGCTCGCCCTCATCTTCACCTCACCGGTCCACCCCGATCATTCGTCCCGCAAAGCCGGCCTGGAGGAGGATAAGGGGAAGTTAACCGAGGCAGCGCGGGAGGTCTATGATCGCATCTCCAAGGGGAGAAAAAGGAAGAAAACCGGTGCCTGGTTGGCCCAGCGGAAAAGGAGAGAGGACGAAACCAGTGCCATCCCGTCCGATCCTAAGGCCGGTCAACGCAAGCGCTGGGAGGGTTTGGTAAAGGAGGTGGTAGGGGACCTCAGGCGGTCCCAAGGGGCACGGCTTGAATTGGCCGGCGGTATCGGCCTTTTGCAAATCCAGAACTCCTCTCCCCCTGAGTTCCTGTTAGATTTCCTGTGGGAGGCACCTGGAGAGAGGAGGGAATTCTTAGGGCGAATCGACCTGGATCTCCCGATTCCGAAGGTGGCCATTGCCAAAGGCGCTTCCTATTCGTCAGGAGCGTTTCCCCAGTATCGATCCCGCAATGTCATGGGCTGGAATGGATCGCCGCTCGATCGGCAGGCCCTCTATGTCGACGCGGGGCTTTCCCATAAGCTCGGGATAAAAAGAGAATGGGTGGAACACCTCCTTCTTTTGGTGGCACTGGAATTCTTGGATCGGCCATGGTTAGAGATCGACCGACAGACCGACAAGTCTGTGTTACGCAACAACCTGGCTCGTCTGGCCGACTTGGTACCCGCTTCGGCCGATCCTGCCTACAGCCGGTATGCGGCGAAGGACTTACGAGCGCACCTCTTAAATCTGCTTTTGGATGGGCCAGAAGATCCGGCGCATACGGTGAGGGCCTACGTTCAGCAGGAAAAGTGGAAGGACCGCTTGAGGGCCCTTTGCGATGAGCTCAAGAATTCCAAGCAGGCCACCCTGGAGGTTCGTGGGGCCACCCTGTTCATTGCCCGGCGGGTCATCAGCAATTTTTATCTTCTGGATCTATTTGCCAAGGATCCTTCAGGCCTTGATTCCCCTGTGCATACGATCTATCTGGGGCGGATTGATTTCGAGATCGGAAATAAGCCGGACGAGACCGTTGCCTTGGGAGCCCGCCCCTATGAGGCACAGTACGGCGATTATCGGACAGCCCAAAGCGGATGGAACGGTGAGGCCATGGATGAACAGGCCCTCTATGTGAGCAAGGCGAGGAGCGAAGCCCAAGGGTGGTCTCGGGAGTGGTTCGAAAGGTTTTTGGTGGTGGTTGCCATGGAGGATCTGATGGGGCCCAGCCGAACGTGGCTGACCGTCTCTAAGAAGCGGGATCGTTCCAGCCTGGCGGGTCTCTTAGAGGGGGCAAGGGTCTTTCCGCTTCAAGAAGACGACGACGAGGCCATGTACGACATGCACAAGGTTCAGGAGGCCCTCCTGGGAGGACTATCTTCTGGCCCCGCTTCTGGGCTGGAGGAGGCGAAGGGAGTGGAGGCGCTGTACGCGCTGGAGCTGACGGCACGAAGGGCCGGCGTTCCAACAGGAGAGATCAGTGCCGAGGACCACCGCGAGGAGCTTGTTCACGGCGGCATGCTATAATGCCGGCAAGGTGAACCGTTGAAGCCGATCGTTTTCTCCCGGCACGCCAAGGATCAGTTGGCCGACCGTGGGGCGACGATTCAAGAGGTTGAGCTTGCCATTCGAGAGGGGGAACGAATTTCTCATTCCGGAGGCATTGGAAGGGGATATACTATGAAGGGAAACAAGTCCTTCCTATCGTGGTAGAAGAACCAGATCGATGGGTGGTGGTGACCGTGTATGTGTTTTACATGGGAGCTGAAAGATGAAGATTTCTTACGATCCCGATGTGGATGCAGCTTACCTTTCTTTTAAGCGAGGCCGGACCCAAGTCACGACGGTCCGTTTGACTGAAGACATTGCTGTCGATTTTGGCCCCCGTG
>CAYJSX010000200.1:0-3078 GCA_964372575.1 uncultured Planctomycetia bacterium | reverse complement strand
ATGAGATTGCTTCCTGCTTCGCTTCGCTCGCAGCTTCGGCTTTGGTCGCTCGCAATGACGAAATGTGGTGTCCATGTTCGCGTTGACGAGGTAACGGGGTGAAGATCCTGGTGGTAGGCTCCGGGGGGCGGGAGCATGCCCTGGTCTGGAAGCTGGCCCAGAGCCCGCGGGTTACGAAGATCTTCGCCGCCCCGGGCAACGGCGGAATCGCCGAGCTGGCGGAGTGCCTTCCCTTTAACGCGGACAAGACCAAGGAGCTGGCCGATTTCGCCAGCGCTCAATCGATCGATCTGACCGTGGTAGGGCCGGAGTCGCCGCTCGTGTATGGGATGGTGGACTACTTTCAGTCTCGGGGCCTGGCGATCTTCGGACCCACCAAGGCGGCCGCCCGCCTGGAGGGCTCGAAGGCCTTTGCCAAGGAGCTGATGGCCGCCTGCGGGGTGCCCACCGCCGAATTCAGAAACTTCCGAGACCCTGAAGAGGCGTACCAGTACCTGGACCGATGCCAAGGGCAGGTGGTGGTCAAGGCGGACGGCCTGGCCTCTGGAAAAGGGGTGATCGTCACCCAAAGCCGTGAGGAGGCCAAGCAGGCGGTCAAGGGCATCATGGGCGACCGGATCTTCGGAGATTCCGGCGCCCAGGTGGTGATTGAGGAACGGCTGCAGGGGGAGGAGGTTTCGGTCTTAGGGATCGTGGATGGAAGCGAGTGTGTGCTGCTGGCCCCTTCGCAGGATCACAAACAGGCCTGGGATGGCGACCAGGGCCCCAACACCGGCGGAATGGGGGCCTATTCGCCGGTGCCGTGGTTGGACGCGGCAAAGCTCGAGTCGATCCGCAAGACGATCTTCGAACCGGTGATTCGCCGCATGAAAAGCGAGGGAACGCCATTCCAGGGGGTTTTGTACGCGGGTCTCATGCTCACTGCCTCTGGCCCAAAGGTGCTGGAGTTCAACGTCCGCTTTGGCGACCCGGAGACGCAGGCGATCCTGCCCCGGCTCAAGAGCGATCTGGCCGAGCTTCTTTGGGCCGCGGTGGAAGGGAAGGTGAGCCAAGTCTCACCAGCGTGGGATTCCCGGGTCTGCGGCTGCGTGGCCCTGGCTTCCCAGGGTTACCCCACGAAGTACGATGTGGGCCGCGAGATTCGCGGGGTGGAGAACCTCTCCGATTGGAGCCAGGGGTTGATTTTCCACGCCGGCACAAGACAGGAAGGCAAGCGGCTCATCACAACCGGCGGCCGGGTGCTGAGCGTGGTGGGCCTGGGAGACACCCTGGAGGCGGCCTTGGAACAGGCCTACCAGGCGATCGGAAAGATCTCTTTTGAGGGGATGCAGTATCGGCGTGACATCGGCCATCATGCCCTAAAGGATAAAGCAGTGGGTCAGAGGATGGGAGGATGAGAGATGGCGCAGGCAGCGGTGAAAGGTAAGCCGGTGGTTGGAATCGTGATGGGCTCGGATTCGGATCTTCCGGTTATGGAGGAGGCGGCCAAGGTGCTCCGGGAGGCCAGGGTGGCGTGCGAGCTGCGCGTCCTCTCAGCCCATCGGGCCCCAGGAGATACGGCGGCCTACGCCAAGGCAGCCAAAGATCGGGGCCTGAAGATTCTCATCGCTGGAGCCGGCGGAGCGGCCCACCTGGCAGGGACTTTGGCGGCCCACACCACCTTGCCGGTGATCGGAGTGCCGCTGGATGCGACGGTCTTCAAAGGGATCGATTCTTACCTCAGCACGCTACAGATGCCTCCGGGGGTGCCGGTGGCTACCGTGTCGATCGGCAAGTGGGGAGCCCGCAATGCCGGCATCCTCGCCCTGCAAATTCTGGCCACCGCCGATCGAAAGCTTGCGAGCTATCTTAAGGCGTTTAAGGCCGAGTTGCGGGCCGGGGTTCGGCAGAAGGACCGCCAGCTTCGCGCTGCCAGCCGATGAGAACACGAACCATCCCGGTCGATCCGGAGAATCCAGATCCCATCGTCATTCATCAGGCGGCCGGGATGCTCCGCCGGGGAGGGCTGGTGGCCTTCCCCACCGAGACCGTTTACGGCCTGGGGGCCAGTCTAGAGGACCCGCAGGCGATTCAGGAGCTTTATGAGGTCAAGCAGCGGCCCAAGGAGAAGAAGGTCACCCTCCACATCGCCGATGTTGAGAAGGTGAAGGCAAGCGGTGTCTTGGTTTCGTCGATGGCCGAGAAGCTGATGCGGGAGTTTTGGCCTGGGCCCCTGACGGTGATCCTGGCGAGGCCCGATGGTTCGACCTTGGGCTTCAGGATTCCCAAGCATCCGGTGGCCCTGGCCCTGCTTCGACAGGCGGCCTGTCCGGTGGTGGCCCCTTCGGCCAACCCTTCGGGAGCTCCTCCACCAACGACAGCCCAGCAGGTCTTCTCTTATTTTGCCAATCGGATCGACATGATCCTGGACGCCGGCCCGACACCGATCGGGGTGGAATCGACCGTTTTGGATTTGACCCGAGAGCCGCCCAAGATCTTGCGGGCCGGGGCGCTCTAGAAAGAGATTGAGGCCTTCCTCTTGGCTTGTTACTGCGCAGGATGATGAAGAAGATCCTGTTTGTCTGCACCGGCAATAGCTGCCGGTCGGTGATGGCCGAGGGGCTGCTCAAGCACCTTCTGAGTAAGAAGGGCCGCGACGACATCCAAGTGATGTCTGCCGGCGTGGGTACCCTTGGGGGGCTGGGCCCAACCCTGGAGACGGTTGAGGTGATGGGCCGGGAGGGGATTGACGTTTCTTCTCATGTGGGAAAGCCGCTGGCGCCGGAGCTCGTGCAGAGTGCCGACCTGATCTTCTGCATGGAGGACTTCCACCGCCAGATCATCCTCTCACAGGTCCCGGCGGCCGAGTCCAAGGTTCACCTTTTAAAGATCTTTCAGGCCAAGGTCGTTCCGGCCGAACCCAACATCATGGATCCTATCGGAAAACCCAAAGAGGTTTACGAGTCGTGCCTGATGACCATCAAGGAATCGGTGGAGCACCTCGCCAGATGGTTGGAGAAGCAGGGTTGATTGGCTGCAGGAAACCCCGGCTTGAGGGCTGCGCCCTCCGCGCATCGTTCGAGCGCCCCAGCGAGGCGC
>CAYJSX010000199.1:0-3110 GCA_964372575.1 uncultured Planctomycetia bacterium | reverse complement strand
CCTTTCAAACCTTAAGAGGCGCAATTCTCACGTTTGCTATTCCATCTACACTGTTGGCGCTGAGTGGCTGCGCCTTTGGTACGCGCCATGCCCTTTTGGACTACCAGGTCGTTCGCGGGGCAAGTCCATCCAATGGGGTTAGAATTCATGTAGCGAGTTTTAGGGATGACCGCCCGGATCTTCAGCTTGTAGGTCATGTGCTCAATGGTTTTGGAATGAAGACCGCGAAGGTAAAGAGTGAGAACAATGTGGCCGAATGGGTGGGCAACGCCTTGGCTGCGGAGCTGAAGGCCTCGGGGTATGAGGTGGCGGATTCTCATGCGGAACAAAATACCATTGGCGGTAGCATCGCCTATATCGATTGTACAAGCTACATGACCTACGAGGGAAAGGTGGGGCTCGACGTTGAGTTGAAAAAGGGGAATGAGGTGGTTTTACGAAAAACCTATTTCGGAAAAGCAGACGAGGGGTTGAATTGGGCCATGACATCTAAGAGCTATGCCCTCGTCCTTGAGTCGGCGCTGCGGAACGCCTTGATTCAGGTAGTGGGCGATGTAGATTGGACTCTAAAGATTCACCGTCAGACTTCAAACCAGGAGGGAAAGACACAATGATGAGGCTCCGAAGAATATCGGCTTTGGCAGCGGCCTGTGCAATGGCCATTGCTGTAACGGGGTGCGCCACCATCATGAATAAGGGTGGGAATCAACGGGTGTTGATCAACTCGATTCCCCCTGGGGCTACGGCGACCATTGATGGGGTCATTTCGGTTACGACACCTGGCGAAGTCAAACTGAAGCGCAACAAGAACCATGTGGTGAGGATCGAGAAAGAAGGATATCAGCCTGCCAACATGATGATCGATAATGAGCTCTCTGGCTGGGTCTTCGGCAACATACTCGTCGGAGGACTCATTGGCTTAGCAATTGATATGGGTACAGGAGCAGCCTTTAAACTCGACCCGGACACCATCAACGTTACGCTAAGCCCCGCTAAGAATTAGGCTGCTGAGCAGAGTAGAACAGGAAGGACGTATCGTGCTACGCGGGCGCGCACTTTTTTCCCTGGCTGTGTTTGGGGTGGCGATGCTCCTCTTATCGAGATATGGGAGAGCTATTCGGACACCCCAGATGGTCCCCTATACCAACCGAGAAATTGGGTTCACCGTTTCGCTTCCTCGTGATTGGTTGGTTCGTGATGAGCGGAATCTTCTGGAGCAGCAAGGTGGACTTTTGGGAGTCGAGCCCGTGCTGGTGGTTTTGAAGCAGCCACACGGTACCGAGACCAAATTCAACAGCAACGTCATCGTGTCGGTGCGTGAGATGTCAGAGATACCTTCTACAGCAGACTCCCAAAAAGTAGCTAAGCTGGCGGGTGAGGTTCTGGAATCGATCGTGGTTCCAAAGGGATCCGGGGCTACCCGTACCTTTGAAAGCAACGGCTTGTCGGGGGCCCAATCTAACATTCAATACATCCAGGAGTTTCAGGGAAATCGGGTAAATCTCACAGCAAGCGTTGCGGCGCTTGTCTCTACCCATCATCGACGGTGTTTTTTGATCACTGCGACGGCGCCTGCGGAGGATTTCGAGCAATATCAACCGGTGTTTCAAAACCGTATTGGGAGTTTTAGGGAGACATGAAAACCTTCTTTTTTGCCAGAGGCGTACCGCGAGGACTGGTAGCTGGGTTGTGTGTAGCGTTACTCACCACAGGATGTGCCACTGTTCCCTATGTTGGGCAGGGCCCTCATCCTCAAATTGAGAGGGGTCAGCCTTTCTTTCCCATCGACGCTTTAGGGAATATCCTTTCGCTCCCCTCCAAGATCCTTTTGTTGAATTGGAGAGTAGACAACCATGCGGTCTCGGGAGAAACGGAGCAAGTGCTCGTAGAATACCTCAAGCACCAGGACGAAAGCCTTCAGCACGTGAAGATTCGCATTAACCAGTGGTCCCCTTTCAATGATCTGGGCCGTCTATTCACCAATCGGCGAGTGGCTTGGCCCTATCGGTTGTTGATCGGTTTCCCTGTAACCCTAATCTTTGAAGTCTTACTCCCTGGTCGCCTGTTGGGAGGGGATCATTACAATCCCTATACGGATACCGTCCATTTGTATTCCGATTTAGCTCCTGTTTCTGTCCATGAAGGTGGGCATGCCTTCGACTTCTCGAAGCAGAGATACCCTGGGACGTATGCCCTGCTTCGTTTTTTACCTTTGGTCGACTTGTATCAAGAGTTTAAGGCGACCGATGAGGCGGTCGAATACTTCACTGAGAAAGGCGATCGCCAAAACGAGCTTAGCAGCTATAAGATCCTATACCCAGCGTATGGCACGTACGTGGGGCGTTATTTCATAACCCCCGTGGCACTTGGGATCGTTGTTTTTGGCCACCTCTACGGGCGAAAGGTAGCACGCGATCGCAGAGAAGTATATCAGCGCCTAGATGCTATGAAAGAAGCGGCAGGGAAATGAGATTGGGGAAAGGTCTCGTTATCTCAGCAGTAACTCTTCTTAGCGGAGCGGTCCTTCTTTACTGCACTTCCCCTATCTTCGGTTTGCTGACCGTTGGATTTGCATTGTGCCTATTCCTCCTGGTACTTTTCTTTTTTTGAGAAATATTTTAATTGATTTAATCCTGGCCGAAAGGTAAATTAACAAAAACCACATTCACCGCCACCGAGGTGGGCTTGGCCCCGAAGGATCTGCGTTCGCAGTTCCGCACTTTCGGCGACAAGTTAGAGGCTGTCCGCCAACAAACGAAGGAACTCGCCGACTGACTGCTCCGCCGCTCCAACCTGGGACAGCGGGTGACCACCCTCGAGCAGAAGGTCGCCACCCTCTCGCCCCTGGAACTCTCTCAACCCTGGCTTTCATGTGGTAGGCTTTAGACAGAAAGGTGCCAGGTCGCCCCGACCCCTTTGGGAGATCTGATCGTAATCGGCTCCGTGTCTCAGCGAGGAAAATATCTCTGGAATCGGGTGATCCGCTGCCTCGAACGGAACCGAGATCAGGTTCCAGCCGGGGTGGAGGGAATAGGAGACCGAATTCTGTTCCACTGGAACCTGGGAATGGACTTCGGTGAGACGGTTCTCCAGGTCGTAGGTCAAGGTGG
>CAYJSX010000198.1:0-3139 GCA_964372575.1 uncultured Planctomycetia bacterium | reverse complement strand
CATCCTGCAGCCGATCAAAGGGATGGAGGAGGTGGCCTCGGCGGTCAAGGCCCACCAGGAGCGTTTCGACGGCAAGGGGTATCCGGACCGCCTCAGGGGCGACGAGATCCCGCTGTCGGCCAGGATCATCGCGGTGGCCGACACCTTTGACGCCATGACGACCGACCGCCCCTACCGAAAGCGGCTGCCGGACGAGGCGGCCTTAAAAGAGATCGCCGCCTGCTCCGGAACCCAGTTCGATCCGGTAGTGGTGGAGGCCTTCTTCAAGGCGTACCAGAAGGGGTTGATCGCCAACCGACCGGTGGACATCTCGGAGCTCCTCGGCCGGGAGGCGATGGGCCGCTAACGGAGGTCAACGATGCCGATCAAGGAGAGACGAAAGTTCATGCGTTTCGCCACCGCCATGGCGGCGGAGTATTGGGCCAAGGGTCCGTCCATGGCGGCAGGGCAGGGCCAGGTGCGGGATTTTTCCCGTCAGGGGGTGGGGATGTCCCTCTCCCATGCGGTCAAGAGGGGAGAGCACGTGGAGCTCACCTTGAAGGTGCCAGGGGACAACATCCCGATCTTCGCGACGGCCGAGGTGACCTGGTCCAACCCCGCCCCCCACGAGGAGCGGCCCGGGACGGGTTTGAAATTCCTTTCGATCAAGCCGCTCGACCTGGCGCGGCTTCTTGATTTCGTTTACTCGCACTGGCTGGGAGGGAAGGGGAAAAGTTCCTAGCCTGATTCTCCTCTGTGCTCTCTTAGCGCTCGGGTTGGTGGGCTGGGGCATTTTGGGCTCCAGCCAGGCGCTTAATCCTCCGCGATACCTTCCCTCTGTAACACCCGATTTCCTGAACCTGCCTTGGCAGACGATCCAACTGACCACCCGAGACGGCGTCTCCATCGCTGGCTGGTTCATCCCCAAGCCCAAGCCCCAAGGCACCTTGATCCTGCTGCACGGCTACGGCACCTCCAAGGCGGATCTTCTGGACATCGCCCACGGGTTCCACACGCAAGGACCCTACCACCTGATCCTGATCGACCTTCGGGGGCACGGCCTCTCCGGCGGCGGGGTCTCCTTTGGCCGTCGGGAAATCTGGGACATTGAGGCAGCCCTTCGATTTGCCGGGGAGGAGCCAGGGCTCAAAGGCCTGCCGGTGGGCTGCTACGGGATCTCGATGGGTGGGGCGGTTGCCCTGCTGGCGGCCCCCCGATTCCCGCAGATCAAGGCGGTGGTGACCGACTCGGCCTACGCCGATTTGGCCGCCGCCGTTGCCAGGACCCAGTGGTTGACGTATCATATCCCTCGGTTCCCCTTGGGCGAGGTGGCCCTTTGGGCTTTGGGGCTGCGCCTGGGCTGCCGGCTCAAGGCGCTTAGCCCTTCCGAGGCAGTGGGGCGGATCGCCCCACGGCCGCTGCTCTTGATTCATGGCGAGAGCGATCAATCCATCCCGATGGAGGAAGGAAAGCGGCTTCATAGACAAGCCAACCCTCCCAAGGAGCTCTGGCTTGTTCCCCAGGCCGAGCACGTGGGAAGCTTTTACCTGGAGCGAGAGCGGTATGTGGCCCGGATTCTGGAGTTCTTCCGAAAGGCCTTGGCGTGATTGAGCGGCGCAAATACCCGCGCGTGGCCGAGGCGGTTCCTTGTCAGGTCAAGGCCAAGGGTGAGTTCCTCACCGCGTTGACCCGGAACTTAAGCTGCGGTGGGGCCCTCTTTACGATGAGAAGATCGCTGCCCCTCATGACCCGGCTGAGTGTGGCCTTTGCCCTGCCTTCCTCGGTGGACGGAGGCGCCCCCAGGCCGATACGCTGCACCGGGGTGGTGGTCCGCAAAGAGCCGGCCACCGAACCGGGTAGATCCCGTTCCTACCTGACCGCCATCTATTTTTCCCGGATCAGGCCCACCGATCGCCGCCGCATCGCCCGCTTCGTCCTGGAGCGGATGCTCTCCCAATGATTGTCGGCGTGCCGAAGGAGATCAAGGAGGACGAGTACCGAGTGGCGGCGGTGCCGGCCGGGGTGGCCACCCTCTCCCGGGCCGGTCATACCGTGCTGGTGGAGGCCGGGGCAGGACAGGGGTCTAACATCCAGGACCGGGCCTACGCCGAGGCCGGCGCCAAGGTCGTTCGCTCCTCCCGAGAGATCTTTCGATCTGCTCACCTGATCCTCAAGGTCAAAGAGCCACTTCCCCAGGAATATCCTCTGCTTCGACCCAGGCAGATCGTCTTCACCTTCTTCCACTTCGCCGCCAACCCCGGCTTGGCCCAAGCGATGACGAAGCGCAAGGTGACCTGTGTGGCCTATGAGACGGTGGAGGATGCGCAGGGGAAGCTGCCGATCCTGATCCCGATGAGCGAGGTGGCCGGAAGGATGGCCGTGCAGGAAGGGGCCAAGTACCTGGAGAAGCCGATGAAGGGCAAGGGGATTCTGCTGGGCGGAATCCCGGGGGTGGCCCCGGCCACGATTTTGATCTTAGGGGGCGGAGTCGTGGGCGCGAACGCCGCCAAGGTGGCCTCCGGTTTTGGCGGAGAGGTGATCGTGATGGACATTGACCTTAACCGGCTGCGCTACCTCGAAGACATCAGCCCCAAGAACGTCTCTTTCCTCATGTCGCATGAGCACAACATTGCCGAGAAGATCGTCCACGCGGACCTGGTCTTCTGCTGCGCCCTGATCCGGGGTGGGCGCTCTCCGATCCTGATCCCCCGCTGGATGCTCAAGAAGATGAAGGCCGGCTCGGTGATCGTGGATGTGGCGATTGACCAGGGCGGCTGTGCCGAGGCCTCTCACCCCACCACCCATGCCAAGCCGGTCTTCGTGGAGGAGGGGATCGTCCATTACTGTGTCACCAACATCCCCGGGGCGGTGCCGATCACCTCCACCTATGGCTTGACCAACGCCACGTTACCCTTTTGCCTTCAGATGGCCAACCTGGGTCTAACCAGGGCCCTCAAGCAGGACCCCTCTTTAGCCAGAGGGGTCAACATCATCCATGGGAAGGTCACCTACCGCTCCCTGGCCCAGGCCCTCAACCTCACCTACACCCCCTTAAGCCGAGTCGTTTTACATGGCTGCTCGGCCTTCTGGCACCTCCGGCATCATCACCCTCCTGACCGATTTTGGGTTGGAGGTTGTGTATGGGGGGGTGGTGTAGGGG
>CAYJSX010000197.1:0-3182 GCA_964372575.1 uncultured Planctomycetia bacterium | reverse complement strand
TCCTTAAGGGGAGGAACCCGCTCGACGGTTAGGCCATCGGTTGAGCCGTTCTACTATTGCGTAATGGCCGGGGTCCTGTAAAATAGGCATTCCACTGTCATGGCACACAAGGCAGACATTCAGAAGGCCTCGGGGAAGAGGGAGGCGAATCCCCCCTCTTCCAAAACAGCCAAGCTCACGGTAGGCGGCAGATCGGTGGAGCTTCCGGTGGTCACCGGCAGCGAAGCGGAGCAGGGGATCGATGTCACCCGGCTGCGGGACCAGACCGGGATCGTGACCTTAGATCCCGGTTTTGCCAACACCGCCGCCTGCACCAGCGGCATCACCTTCCTGGATGGGGAGCAGGGAATCCTGCGCTATCGGGGCTTTTCCATCGAGGAGCTGGCCGAGTACGCCACCCATTCGGAGGTGGCCTACCTCTTGATCTACGGGAACCTGCCCAGCCGCCGGGAGTTGGAACAGTTCACCGGGCGCATCGCTGAACGGTACAACCTGCCCGACGGGATGGAGCGGATCTTCGACAATTTTCCGCGCACCACCCATCCGATGGCGGTCCTCTCCTCTTCGGCGGCGGCCCTCTCCGGTTACTACCCGGACCTGATTCATCCGGCCCCGACCCGGGAGGAGGTAGACGCGGTGATCCTGACCCTCTTGGCCCAGGTTCCCACGATTGCGGCCTTCGGTTACCGCCGCCGCCACGGCCTGCCCATTGTGCCGCCCCGCCGAGACCTCTCGCCAGTGTCAAGCTTCCTCTATATGATATTTGGCCCCCCCAGAGGCCAAGTGGGATCGGGCACGGTTTCCCAGGAACCGGATGAGGCGGTGGTGAGGGCGCTGCGACAGATTCTTATCCTTCACGCCGATCATGAGCAGAACTGCAGCACCTCCTCGGTGCGCCTGGTCGGCTCCTCCAGGGCCAACGCCTTCGTGTCGATCGCCGCGGGGATGGGGGCCCTGTGGGGACCGCTCCATGGCGGGGCCAATGAGGCGGTGATCGAAATGCTGGAGGCGATCCACCAGGATGGGGACAACATCCTCAAGTATGTGGAGATGGCCAAGGACAAGACCTCCGGCTTTCGGCTGATGGGATTTGGTCACCGGGTTTACAAGAATTTCGATCCCCGTTCAAGGATCTTGAAGGTTGCCTGCGACAGGGTCCTGGGCAAGTTGGGAATCCACGATCCCCTCCTGGATCTGGCCAAGCGCCTGGAAGAGGTAGCCCTCCAGGACGATTACTTCATCTCCCGCAAGCTTTATCCGAACGTCGATTTTTACAGCGGCATCATCCTGCGGGCGATCGGCATCCCCACCGATGAATTCACCGTGGTCTTTGCCTTGGGCCGTTTGCCCGGGTGGCTCGCCCACTGGCGGGAGATGCTGGAATCGCCCGGCTTTAAGATTGGACGTCCCCGCCAGATCTATACCGGCCCTACCCTAAGGAAGTACGTTCCGCTTGCCCAGCGCGGCTGAATCAGCGAATAGCGAATAGCAAATAGCGAATAGTGGCAAGAGACTTTGAAGAACTTACCGTTTGGAAGAAAGCGCACGAACTGACGCTTGCCATCTACAGAATCACAGAGAGCTTCCCAGGGTAAGAGCGATACGGAGTCGTCCAACAACTTCAACGTGCCGCTGGTTCTGTTGCAGCCAATATCGTTGAAGGATATCATAAGGACAGCCAACGGGACTTCTCACATTTCCTTAACGTTGCTCAAGGTTCATTGGGTGAGTGTCGGTATTACCTCATCTTAGCGCGAGATCTAAGGTATCTTGATCAACAGGATTATCAGAAGCTTTCGCTTCATTGTGTCGAGGTTGCCAAACTGCTTCACGCATTTCGCAAAGGTTTGAAACGGAATTTTCACTGATGGCTATTAGCTAATCGCTATTCGCTTCTCGATGGGACCTCAGGTTGGAATCATTGGTGCGGGGAATGTCGGCGCCACCTGCGCCCAGCGGATCCTCGAGCACGACCTGGCCGATGTGGCCTTGGTTGACGTGGTGGAGGGCCTGGCCGAGGGCAAGGCGCTCGATCTGGCCCAGGCGGCCCCCCTCGAAGGCCATGGCCGGAAGATCGCCGGCTCCACCGATTTCGCGATCATCCGGGATTCTGGGATCGTGGTGATCACCGCTGGGTTGGCCCGCAAGCCCGGCATGACGAGGAGCGACCTCCTTTCGGCCAACGCCAAGATCGTCCAATCCATCGTTCCTCAGGTTGTGGCCTACGCCCCGCAAGCCATCCTGATCGTGGTGACCAATCCCTTAGATGCGATGACCTACCTGGCCTGGCGCTTAAGCGGTTTTTCAAAAGAGCGGATCATGGGAATGGCGGGCGTCTTGGACTCGGCGAGACTCAGGGCCTTCGTTTCCCAAAGGCTCAACGTTCCAGCCAGGGAGGTTCAGGCCTTGGTTTTAGGCGGACATGGAGACACGATGGTTCCGGTCCCTGAGCAGACGACCGTAGCCGGGAAGCCGCTGACCCAACTCCTTCCCAAGCCCGACGTGGACCAGCTCATGCAGAGGACCCGCGATGGGGGCGCCGAGGTCGTCAAGCTCCTTAAAACCGGCAGCGCCTTTTACGCGCCGGCCAGCGCGGTTACCGAGATGGTGCGTGCGATCTTGAAGGACGAAAAAAAGGTTCTTCCGGCCTGCGCCTTCCTTTCCGGGCAGTATGGGCTTAAGGATCTTTTCTGCGGGGTGCCGGCCCGGCTGGGGGCTGGCGGGGTGGAGGAGATCATCGAAATTCCTCTTATGGCCGAGGAGAAGGCGGCCCTATCGAAATCTGCCGACGCGGTGCGGGCCGACATGTCCGCCGTGGACGCGTTTTTAGCGGGGATGGGTGCCAGGTTTTAACCTGGCACCCTGTTCTGATGCGACTACTCGAACACCAAGCTAAAGAGATCTTTTCGCGCTGGGGCATACCCATACCCAAGGGTTACCCCGTTTTTCGTCTGAGCCAGCTTGCCAGCTCCATCCAGAAGGCTGGCGGTTTTCCGGTCGTCCTTAAGGCGCAGGTCTATGCCGGTGGGCGGGGCAAGGCCGGTGGGATTGTTAAGGTTAAAAACGGGAGCGAGGCTCGTCGGGCCGCTGGCCAGCTGCTGGGCAAGCGTTTGGTCACCCACCAAACCGGCCCGCAGGGAACTCCGGTCAAGGCCCTCTTGGTGGAGGAGTGCCTGACTCCC
>CAYJSX010000196.1:0-3276 GCA_964372575.1 uncultured Planctomycetia bacterium | reverse complement strand
GAAGGAAAGCCCATGGAAGGTGATCCACCGCATAAACCCGAGTGGGTGCGTGCAGCCTTCAGGACCTTGGCTTGGTATCATGCAACCGTCAAGGATTTCCATCCATTGGATGCTCACGCTTTGCCTGAATACCCCATCTGGCTGGATCCCCGTCAGCCGGGGAAAGCGTTGAAGGCGCTCGAGGAAGAGCGAGGAGACTTCCGTGCCGGTACATCCACGGATCTTGTGGGGAATGCTATGGAACTCAGAGAGGAGGCCGAAAGAGTCTATCGCCTCGTCTTCGAAGAAGAGTGGCCGATCCTAGAAGCCCAGATCAAACGCCTCCAGGAACATCTTGGGTCCTCGTACGATCGCTTGCCCCAGCTGGCCCTCCATGCCGATTACACCCTCACCAACGTGCTGTTTGAGCCAGAGAAACCTCGGGTCACCGCGGTACTTGATTTTGATGGGTCCTTTATCGGTCCCAGGATCTACGACCTGGCCATCGCGGGAATCGGATGGACCACCGCCCGGGAGGGAAAGGCCGATCTGGCGGCCTATCAAACGGCTCTGTTGACCTATCTGGCGGCCAATCCGGAGCTGACGGACTTGGAACTTGACAACCTTAAGGAAGCCTGGCGGTGGGCCTTGCTTCAGTACGTCCTTTTCAACTTGCGCTACCTCCAACTGCATCACGGGGAGGCGCTTGAGGGCGGTCGGGCACGATTGGAGATGAAGCTGGCGTTGTTGAAGCGGTTGGATGAACCTTCCTTCGTCGAAGAATGGAGCCGGTTGATCCGAAATGCGAAGCTCTATCGCGCTCAGGCCGTAAATTGGAAACTTCCCGACCGCTTTCATCCACCCACTGCGGTCATCATAGGGGCCGGGCTGCTTGGAAAGGGTTTCCTGGCAGACATCCTGCACTGGCGAAATGGCTGGGACCTTGTCTTTGTGGATCATCTGGATGTCACCGGCCCCATGCAACGGAACACGGCAGGCGGAACCTACACCATCACCGAATTAAGGGAAGCACCCAGGATCGAGATCGTGGCGAATTACACGGGATTGGGAACGGAGGATCTGGATGCCGTAGGAAAAGCCTGCTTGGAGGCAGACTGGATATTCACCTCCGCGGGAGCCAGGCCTCTGGAAGGGCGTCAGTTGGTGAATCTGCTGGCCTCGGCGGTTGCTTCTCGGGCAGGCGCCGGAATCCTAAGGCCTTTACACATTGTCATCTCCGAGATGTTGCCTCGTGGCAAATCGGCCCATCCACCCCTTGAAAGGGCCGTTCACGACGCTCTCTCGCCCGGCTTTCAAGTCTACATGAAAGAACGGGTTCACTTTGCCTTGGCGGTCGCCAACATCATTGTGCCGGCCCAGAAAGAGACAGGCGCTCCCGGTACCCTGGAGATGAAGGTGGAGGGAGGCGACTTTGATCTTTTCGTACAGAGCAAAAGGGTAGAGGGTGGAGACAAGGAGGTAAAGCTCATTCATTCGACACCTCCTGCCGGTGTTATTCCTATTTCAGGGTTTGACTTCGTTAAAGCCCGGGATAAGGAGCTTCTCCTCCGGGGTCTCTTGGTAGCGTCGTTAGGGTATCTCTCCCTTGAGAGAGGGCATACCACCTTGTCGAACGGCATGAAGGATGCAAGGATTGCTCCCGTGATGAAGAAATTGGTGGAGGAAATGGCTGATCTGCTTGCCGGTCGTTTACAGAGGGCGAAAGAGGAGTTGCAGGCCGAAGGAGAGGAGATTTTGCGGCGCGTCACCGATCCACAACTTCATGACACAGCGGCTCGGGCTGCCAGGGATCCCTTGCGTAAGTTAAGGGCTACCGAGCGGTTTGGGTGGGCCCTGACCGCGGTGTATCGGCGCCGAATTGCTGCCCCTGAGTTTGATGCGCCGGCTCTGCGATTGGCTGTCGCAGCGGCTGCCCGCGCAGCACAAGAAGAACTCAAACGACCCGACATGGCCGGCGACCTCCCACATTGGGAGAAACGGAGGAAGCGCATGGAATCCCGAAGGATCATACTTCCGATCGAGAAAGAAGCTTTTGAAAGAGCGTGGGTAGATCTGCTGGTTCCCACCCTATCCTCTCCCCCGCCCGAGGCTTCAAAGTCCGGCTTAGAGGAGAAGACCGGGTATGTGGCGGTGGGAGGGGCTGTGGCGGCGGTGCCGAGGGAGGCCTGGAATCAGACGTACGGGGTGGCGGTGGGACTGGAGCAGACGCGCGCGGCCATCCAAGAGGGCGCTTCACCCGGCCGTCTGATAGCGGTTGCGGTAGGTTTGGAGGAGGCCGAAGCGATCCAGCGGCTTGGGGTGCCGGAGATTCAGATCTTGCCGGCGAAGAGTTATGCCAGCTTGGAGGAGACGATTCGGGCGGCGCAGTGGCTAGCCCAGGAGATGCTTAGGGTGATCGATGGGCTTTCAAGCTGGCTGGTTCTGAAGATCGAAGGGGCAACACCTCAGGCAGTTCGGCGGTTGATCCAGAGTTTTCCTGCAGACTGGCAGGAGGGATTGACCGCCGGTCTGGAGGAGAAGATCCTTGAGCTGGAAGAGCTGGCCCACGTGGGCGTGTAGCGCTTCTAAAAAAGGGGCAGTCCCTGGTATAATCATTAGAATGGAAGAGTGGAGAATGACGAGAGCCGATCAAATCCAACAGGTTCGGGAACGGCTCCCGAAGCTTGTTGAGGCCATCGCGCAGGGATATCAACCCCAGCGAATTATCCTCTTTGGTTCTTATGCCTCAGGAAATCCGGACGAAGACAGCGACGTGGACCTCTTGATCATCAAAGAGACCCAGCAGCCGTTTCACAGGCGCTGGGCGCAGGTGTATCAAATTGTCCACCCGCTCGTGAAGGGAATAGACCTTTCCCCCTTCGTATTGACTCCGGGGGAGGTACAGAAGCGACAGCGCGCGCGATCCCTTCATCGAGGAAATCTTTTCAGAAGGTCACGTGTTGTATGCCGCATGAGACCGAGTCGCGTGATCCATCCGATTGGCTCGAGAAGGGACGTGGCTGGCCCTTGCGTCGCACCCATAACCTCTCCCTTCTTTTAGACGAAGCGGTCTCCTACGACGCCACCCTGGAAGAATATCGATCTTTATGCCTGGAGGTTACCGCGTATTATGTGGTCGATCGTTACCCACTGGGACTGGAAGGATTCCAGGCCGCTGAATTGGAGAGGAACTTGACCCTAGCGCGAACCTTAGTGGAGAAGCTGCGAAGGGGATTAGAACATCGTGTTGACTCATAAGTAATCCTTACCGAAGGGTGTAATCGTTGACTCAAAAGA
>CAYJSX010000195.1:0-3310 GCA_964372575.1 uncultured Planctomycetia bacterium | reverse complement strand
GATCTCGTCAGATTGTCAATCTGAAGATCGGGGGTTCAAATCCCCTCGGCCCCGTACCCCACTTGTGTCCCAGGGATTTGAACAGGGAAGAGGTGTGGAGACCGCCCGCGGTCTCCACTCTTTTAAGGAGGGTGGAACCGGTAGGGAACCCAGGTTCCCTACCGGGGAGTGAGGCCGCCAGGCCGAACGACGTTCAATTCCCGTCGGCCCCGCGAGTTTTCATTTCGGCGAGTGTCACGAGCCGGTTGAATGGCTTACGGTAGGTGGGAATAGGAGTTGCGTCGCTGAGGGTGCAGTTCAAAAGTAGAAAGCGCAGGATTTGCAGACCTCTGTTCCCATAGCTCCGTTGGAACCTTGCCATCCAGTTTATCCAGGTAGATCTGGTCCAGCCTGGCTTGAAGCTGCTCGTAGCGGGCCGTTTTCTCGCAGAGTAAGTAACGCACCTGGGGATTGTCCTTCAGGTAGGCCAGCATCTCATTGAAACCGGAGCGCCCCGCCTGCTTGGTCCGTCAGGCACCAGGCTCGGAAGTCGGCAAGGAATTGGGCCACCGCCTGCCCTGGAGGAAGTTCAAAAATCGTCCCCCGCCACAAGGCGTTGGCGGGCAGGCGCCGGTCCCGCCGGTCCTAACGCGTTGCCTCGCCTAAGATAGTCCTTGCAGAATAGAGATTAACTTCTATAATACAACTGTGATCAGGCGTCTCATCAGAGGTCTTATCCAGAGGAGACTTAGGCTTAGTCCGGCTGTCGCCCTACTGGGCCCCCGGCAGGTTGGCAAGACAACCCTCGCAAAGACATTTTCAAAAGCTTACTTTGATCTCGAGCAGCCGGAAGATAGACTTAAGTTGGACCTTGCCTGGAACGATCTCCTCGCCACAATAGAACTCATCGTTTTGGATGAAGTTCAAGCTTGGCCAGAGATCCTACCGAGAATCCGTGGCGCCATTGACGCACACCCCGAACGACCGGGTCGTTTTCTCCTGACAGGATCCGTGGCACCCAGTCTCATGCGGGGCGTTTCGGAGTCTCTGGCTGGCCGGCTCAGCATCTGCGAGATGGCACCCTTGGGTTCGAAGGAAATCCCTAAAGAATCGATGGCAGACAAGCTGTGGCTAAATGGAGGTTTCCCAAATGGAGGAATTTTAGACGCACGCCGCTTTCCCTCTTGGCAAAAAGACTACCTTACCCTACTGGCTCAACGAGACCTGCCGATTTGGGGACTTCCCGCGAAACCCCAGGTAACCCTGCGGTTCTTCAAGATGTTAGCCATCCATCATGGACAAGTTTGGAATGCTTCTGAGATTGGCAAAAGCCTTGGGCTTAGCTACCACACGGTGAATTCCTACCTGGATTACTTGCAGAACGCTTATCTGGTCTCTTCCCTGCTACCCTATTTTAAGAATTTGCGGAAACGAGCCACAAAAAGACCTAAGATCTACTGGCAGGATAGCGGGCTCCTTCACAGCCTCATGGGCGTTACAACCCAAGAAGCCTTGCTTTCTCAGCCTTGGGTCGGTGCAAGCTGGGAGGGGTGGGTGATTCATCAAATCCTATTTACCCTGAAGGCAATGGGGGAATCGTTCGAGGCTTATTATCTTCGAACAAGCGATGGCTACGAATTGGACCTCATGCTCTTTTTCTCAAAAGGTTGTTGGGCCTTTGAGATCAAACTTTCTACCTCTCCCGATCAAAGAGACCTTGAGCGATTGAACATTGCTGCCGACTTAATCAAGGCGGATAAGCGGTTCCTCGTTTCCAAATCTAAGCAAACGATTCAAAGCAGATCAACCGTCTCGACCCACCTTGCTGATTGCATCGAATTGCTCTCGAGGTAATTTCATCCGACAGCCTTAATCTCGCCTTGTGGTAAACTGGGCTGGACGGTTAGGCCGATAAGGCTACGGCTGGAAGTTGGGAAGCTGGATTCGATCGGAGAAAAACAGGATGAAATGTATGATCTGTCGAAAAGGTGAGACCCAAGAAGGACACACGGTAGCGGCGTTAAGCCGAGAATCTGCTACGGTCGTCTTTCGAGACGTTCCCGCCCAAGTTTGCCAAAATTGTGGGGAGGCTTACCTTGCCGAGGCAACGACCGATCAGCTCCTGAAGCTTTCAGAATCGGCGGCCCATGCCGGGGTGCAGGTAGAGGTCCGGGAGTATCTGGCTGCCTGATCAACCGGTCGCCTTGCCTTCTCTTTTCATGCACCCCAGAGGAAGAGAGCGACTGGAACAGCGGGTCATCCGGGCGGCTGAATCTGCCCTGAAGAACCAGGGGTATGTGGAGGCTGTGGATGTTTTCCTGCGCATCGGCTGGCTTACGCCCAATGCGTTGTGGCGTTGGCGCCAGGGAGCGGTGCGCTGTCTGGAGGAGGGGATTCAGGCGAATCTCCGAAAGATCTCCTTCACCATGGCGGTCTTCCGACGCTGGGCGTTTCGACAGGGCTTGAAGCCAAGCCAGAGCGCTTACTTGAAGCGGACCAAGGGGCCACGGGAGGAGCTCCAATTTTCAAAGAGCGCTAGCCCCGAGCTTGAAAGGGCCTACCGCACCCATTACATCTCACCCGAACTCTCTCAGAGGAAACAGGAGAACCTTCGCGAGAAATTCAACCGGCCGCCAGGCCTTGTGGTTTTCTGGGCCCGGCAACCGTCTCAGTGCTTTCAGTGTCGGGAGACCCTGGGCCCAGGGCGCCTCCTTTTCCTGGAGCAGGGGCATCCCCTCTGCATGCGCTGTGCTGGGCTGGATCACCTGGCTTTTTTGCCCAGGGGGAACCCGAGGCTGACTCGCCTTGCCAAGTTCCACAGCAGCCGCTATGCGGTTGTGGTTCGGTTCAGCCGCACGCGGAAGCGCTATGAAAGACAGGGGCTTCTTGTGGAGACGCAAGCCCTCGGAAGGGCAGAGGCCGAAGCCAGCTCCCGGACACCTTCGGAGGAAAGTGGAGTCCAAGGGCGTCAGTAGAGAGGGATGGAAAGCACAATTCTGAATCGAAGAAATCAGGCTGCCTCCACAGAAGAGGAGGTTCCTTTGGCCCCGCGGCGGGACGTTCTCCGGAACCCTAAGGTTATTCATGGGATTTGGTTTCCTCCCGCCTCGAATCCAGAAGATCTGGGGGCCCTCTTGGTATGGGCCGAAGGGTCTGCGTGTCGCCAGAGGGTCGGCCGGACAGCTCCTTCCCATCATCCCTTTATCGTGTCACCTGCCGATCTAAGGGACGCTCTACCAGAACTTCAGGAGGCACAGGAGAGGGAGCAGGTCATTCACCTGCCTACCCATGGCGGCCGTCCCCAAGCTTCTTCCCCCTTCCTCCAAGAAAC
>CAYJSX010000194.1:0-3345 GCA_964372575.1 uncultured Planctomycetia bacterium | reverse complement strand
CTGCGAAGCGGGGCTTGCCATAGGCGGCCATCCCCATCACCTTGTACTCCCCCTCATTGACCTCAAATCCGAGAAAGGCCGTGAAGGTGCTGTAGAGCAGGCCCAGGGAGTGTGGGAAGCGGATCTCGTGGCTTAGGACAAGCCGGTTTCCCCTGCCCCAGCCGATGGTACCGCACGACCACTCCCCCACTCCGTCGAGGGTCAGGACCGCCGCCTCCTCGAAAGGGGAGCAGTAAAAGGCGCTGGCGGCGTGGGACTGGTGATGGTCGGCAAAGAGGATCCGCTCCCGCGCAACGTGAAGGTCGCTCTCCATCAGCTCCCGGATCCAGAGCTTGTCCATGAGCCAATTTCCCATGGCCCGATGGAAGAGCCGTAAGGAGCTGGGGACCGTGGCGAGGGTTGTTTTGAGGATCCGCTCAAATTTGACAAATGGCTTCTCATAAAAGACGACGTAATCCAGCTCCTCGGCTGAGATGCCCCCTTGATCCAGACAGAACCGGATCGCCTGCCTGGGATAGCTGTTGTCGTGTTTTCTGCGGGAGAACCGTTCCTCCTCTGCCGCCGCTACCAGCACTCCATCCCGCAGCAGGACGGCTGCGGCATCGTGGTAGTAGCAGGAGATTCCCAGGATCAGCATGGGCTGTCGCTCTTAGAACGGCTCTCGGAGATGGGCGGGATCGTTCACCCGGATCGACCTGCGCCACCAGGCAGTCCTGGCGGGCCTTCGCCTGCACAGCCAATCGGCTGCCAGGCGGCTCACCAAACCGGCAGGAACCCAAAGGATGAGGTAGAAGAGGCCAAAGAGGAGAGCCGACTGCACCTGCCCCATGCGGGCCAAGAGCTGCTTTACCTTCATCAGAGCTTCACGAGCTTGCTGGGGGGAACCTTCAGCCGGCGCAGGGCGTTGCGGGTGTCCAGCATCAGTCGGGCATGCCGAAGAACCGCCTCGTAATCCACCGAGCTGTGGTCGGTGACGATGACGATACAGTGATGGGATGCCAGGCGCCGAGGGGTCAGGATCGACGAGCGAAGATTCAGTCCGTTCGTTTGGAGCTTGGGGACAAAGGGATCGTGGTATTGAACGCGAGCACCCCGCTGGATCAGGTGCTGGATGATCTCCAGGGCCGGAGATTCCCGGACATCCGACACATCCTTCTTGTAGGCCACCCCCAAAATCAGGATTCGGGCCCCCTTGACCGGCCGCTGTCGCGCGTTGAGGGCCTGGGTGAGCCGCTCCACAACGTACTCCGGCATGGCGGAGTTGACCTGCGAAGAAAGCTCAATGAACCGGGGTTCAAAGCCGTGCAGCTTCGCCTTCCAAGACAGGTACAGCGGGTCGATGGGGATACAGTTATGAACCGCTAAACCGTAGCTGGTAACAAACGTGTGCGCAGGCACAACCTCGATCGAATAGACGTCTTGCTTACTCTCCCAAGACTCCACTTGGCTGACCCTAACGGTGGAATAAGTTCCGCGATCGGTGAAGGTTCGGTTGGGCATCGGCTTTAGCCTTCCACGGAAGTAGCGCTCAAGTCTCTCGCGCTTCTCCCCCTCGAGCCATGGGGCGCATCGACGCAACTGGGACTCCCCGAAGATCGTCAGAAGGTTTCTTCTTCGTTTAAAGGTTGGCGTGATCCCCATTCCCTGAAGGAGAAAAACAACCTGGCGGAAAAGTTTGTCGCTGACCGTGTAAAAATTAATGCTGGCCGTATGGAACCAATGCAGGTATTCCCTCCCCCTCTTTCGGTAGCGACGCAAACCGGAAGTACCATCAACGCCTCCGTCCCCCCGAAGAAGACCTGAAAGGACCGCCTCTCGATGGCGTCTGGACAAGGCCAGAATGAGGGGAGGGATTCGCATGGTATAAGAATTGGTCCCGCACTGTAGGATATCCCTGAGAAGCAGCCCAAACACCAACGAAGAGACCTTGAGATGGGAAGTTTGCCAACGCTTCGATTCATAAATAGAGACGCGCACCCCCATCGAGCTCAGGATTTCGATCGCATCGTTCTGATACTCCTTCTCCTTACGATGAAAAGAGAACCGGACGCGCAGGGAGCTGTCTTCGGTAATGCACCCTTCACTTAAGTAATAGCCCATGAGGCGGCAAAAGGGAATATCGAGATCGACCACTGCCGGGAATGCAGACCAGGACGCCCCTTTACCACAGCAGAGCAGGAGCCGGCGGGGGTCAATCGTTGGAAATCCCGGAAGCTTCTTGACCTCAAGAAACGCCTCCAGGGGGATGGCATTCCTGCGAAAGTATTCCCAAGGATCTTTGCGAAAACGTCTCAACAATGGATTCAGCCATCGGCGGTATGCCTTCCATGAGAAATCCATGGGGCTTACCCGAATCTTACCGAGGGTGCTGCAAGGTTTTTCCTGCCAACGGGCGATGAGATCCACCGAGGCTTCAGTGTTCCCCTCGGGCATCGATTTCATCACCGGAAGTTCGTCTCCTGTTTCTAAATCCTTGGCTTCCTTTAGCGCCAAAACGCCGTTTTGAACCATCAGGGGATGCCGATCGGTGACGGTTAAGTGACGTCCGTCGTTTGTAGTAATATGAACCATGGCGCCTTGGTAAGACCTCACCCCGAACCATTGAATGGGTTCGAAGGAGAAATTCGACTCTGAACCCAGGGTAAGGATCTGCCACGCATGAGGTCGAATGAAAGTGCAACCTCGCAGACGGACGATTTTGCTCTGGGGCTCAAGCTTCAAGCGGGAAAGGAACTCCTCAACGGTGATTGAATCAATTTCATCCCCGCGCTTGACCACCACCGACTCTTTCCCATCCAGGCAGTGGCCACCCAATCCCGGGCCGGGGTAGAAGGGCATGAAGCCAAAGGGCTTGGTCTTGGCCGCCTCGATCACCTCCCAGACATCCACGCCGAGCCGGTGGCACATCAGGGCGAGCTCGTTCACCAGGCCGATGTTGACAGCCCGGAAGGTGTTCTCCAGGAGCTTGACCATCTCGGCCACCCGAGTGGAAGAGACCGGGATGATCGTTTCAATGACCTGGCCGTAGAGGGCTTGAATCGCCCTGCAGCAGGTAGGGGTAACGCCGCTGACCACCTTGGGGATGTTGGAGGTGGCGTAGTCGACATTCCCCGGATCGATCCGCTCCGGAGAAAAGCCCAGGAAGAAATCCCTTCCCACCCTCAAACCGGTGGCTGAAAGGATCGGCAGAATCACCTCTTCGGTGGTTCCTGGGTACGTGGTGGACTCCAGGATGATCACCTGGTGGCGGTGCAGATGTTTGGCCAGCGACTTTGCCGCCGCCAAGATGAAGGAGATGTCCGGATCCCGGGTCTTGCGAAGGGGGGTGGGCACGCAGATCATCAC
>CAYJSX010000193.1:0-3364 GCA_964372575.1 uncultured Planctomycetia bacterium | reverse complement strand
TACCGCTGGGTGACGGCGTTGGCCTTCTGAAACCGCTCGTAAACCTTCATCAGGCCCTCGGCGCCGGACTGCGCCTTGGCCTTCGCAACTATCTTGGAATGGGCTTCTTTCAGATTCTTCATGGATTCCTCAAGAGACGGACGGTTGACTGGGCAATCCTCCGGAGGTTATAGACCCGCCGTTGGCCTCCCAACAGCGGGGGAACCTATCCCCTTCATAGTACAGCATGTCCTGAAGATCCCAAAGCCGTTTTGGTACCCTGGCGACAAAGGAGGGACCAAATCATGCAACCCACGAAGGAATGGCCGTACCGGTATAGCAAGGAACGACTGGACGAAGCCAAAGCGGTGTTTGAAAGGTATGCCCAGAAGGAATTGAGCTACGACGAGGTCGAGGAAAGTATCACTAACCTGGTTAACTTCTACCTGGTACTTCTTGAGATCCACAGAGAGAACCAGGCACAAGAGACGGCCCTCCGGCCCGATTCAGTTGGCGGAGGAACCCCGCCAAGGTAGTGTAATAGTGACCCCAACGGCCACCCGTAAACTTGGACAAAGAGTTTTCTCATGTCTATCGGGATTATTGTACCGCAGGAAAGCAAAACCGTGGGAAGCGAGGGGCAAATTTCAAGGAAAGTCGGGGGATCTCTCGTGAGAGCTTTGGGTAAGGAAACGGTGGGCTATGCGTAAATGAAACGGTGTTGGGTACCCTCGATTTCCTGTTCGGGTCCCACCATGGGGAGAACCTCGCCTGAGTTACGCAAAATCTGAAGGGTAATGGCAAACTCGTCCCGATCCATCGTAGAGAGTTCACCTTCCGCTACCCACAATCCTTGCCGGGCTTCCTCGGCCAAAATTGCCTTCCAGGACCGGTGAACAGAGGGGTCGTAATTCCTCTTGTCCAGCAACACCAAATCCCCGGCTCGAACCTTCTCTCGCAGCACGGTGCGGGCTTCCCCTAGATTCTCTGGCAAAGTCTCAACCCTCACCCCCCACTGCGCTGGGACTGAATCCTTCAGGGTCGGATGAACCCACAGGGTAAACTGCTCCGGCAAATTTACAGGAAGGGATTTGATGGTCGGAGAGCCCATGGGAATATCAAGGGTAAATTCCATCCCTTCTGGCCTTTCGACCAAAGGCACCACCTGCTCAGTCGAGGCCACACGGCTGGGGTCATCGGCCTGAACCAGACCCTGCCAAACCCGCACGCCGTAGGGAGCCAAGCGCTCGGCCAACCGCTTGCCCTTGGCAAACGGCGTTTGATTCGTTGGACGCTCCTCCAGGCCCCCCTGTTTGGTTTCCCCAGGAGTAACTTCCAATCGAAGAAGCGTGTATTCGTATGGCCCAGAAATTCCATAGATCACGTCCCGTTCAGCGTCAACGGAAATGGGAAGGAAAGAATATGGCAGTATTTCATACCTGCCCACGGCTTGATTCCCCTCTGAAACATCTGTCCGTACAAGGAGACGGTCCCCAATGCTATAAAAAACCCCAGGGACAGAATGGCCGTTGGGGTCTTCAAGCTCAGCCAGCCATGAGGGCACATCCGTCACAGGTCCTATCGTTTCCAATGAATCGGCATTGATTCTGGTCCATCTCCGCTCGTCCTTTTGACTTATCACTGCGGCAATTTCTTTCCCATCGGAAATCACAAAGAAAGACGGCCGTAAGCCGCTGCTGCTGGTCGGCTCCCAGAGGACTGGGCCGAATCTCGCCTTTTGGAGTTCGCGCGTATCCACCTTAACAAGCCGTAAAGATCCTCCAAGGCTTTCTCGAATCGCCCCAAGTGGATGGTGCGACCGTTCTTCTGGATCAGGTGGTATTCTAAGGGCACCATAAAAATATCGTCCGTCTGGCGATAAAAACGACCGCATGCCACTCTCATGGGGCCAATAGAATTTTTCCGTGCTGGCGGCTCGAACGGTTAAAGAGCTGCCGTCCCGAGCCAGCCGGTACACCTTACCCCAAAACATTCCAACGCCGCCGGTAACCCTTTTTTCATAGACAAACAAATCCCCTTGCGGAGATACCTCAAACGCTTCGAAACTCTTCCACGGCTCATCTCGGCTCTCAGCCATTACCTGCATTTGTTTGCTCATGATGTCTATTACAAGGAGAGTCTTCCGGCGAGAACGACTGCGCGGTTCCCTTGCAACTGCATATACGACTGAACCGTCTGGGGAGAGGACCCATCGCCTTTTGTTGATGCTTGGGCCTCTCCCTGTGACCTGCAGCGATCCCGTGGCAATTCGCACGAGAAACCCATCTTGGATCGCAAATAGATGCCTTCCATCAGGACTGACGGCGATCGATGCATCCGCATCCACCAGAGGGCCTTCCTGGATCACAGCCAGCGTCAAGGGATTCAGTTTTACCAGGCGCGAACCTTTCAAATCCCTGATTTCTCCTGGTGGGCGTTTTTGAGAGGTGAGTTGAATTGCGTACAATGCCTTTCCATCTCTGGCAAGGACGAATTCTGTCACATCAGGACCCAAAACCTCAGAGGAGAACTTCCAAGGAAACTTCTCTTCCAAGCCAGCACCGGCCACGGGAAGAGTCACGGGAGCTTTAGGGGGTGCGACAACCTGCGCAAAATGGCTCACGACCGTCTTAACCGCCTTGACGGGATCGCCCCCTTGAAGGGCTTGGGTGAGCTTTTCCTCCAGCCACGCCCCTTCCGTGGTCTGGTTTCTCAATGCAAAGGCAGGGGCGGCGGGCAAACCGATGGCGAGAGATAGGAAAAGTGCCAGTGATCGGATGACCATTCTTCGTCCCATAGGTTTAGGTGATTGTATCTCTATCGGCTTGCCCTACTTTGTTGGAAACAAAAAAGCCAAATTGCCGTTTCTCCCTTCGGCAACCCAGCCCCCCCCACCGTTTTGATTCGATTTTGCGAAGCAAAACGAATCAGTGGGGGCCGTTGGCTTTGCCTCCCCATGATTTCTTCGAAAGCAGGCCTGGGGGCCACCTTTCGGCGGGTGTGCCCGTTCGTGGGATTCACAACAAATATACCTGATCTTCCGGCCAAAGTGGCGTAAAAATCTTATGAACTTGGCACTGCCGTGGACAGCTAACTTTGTGTTACGCGAGGAGTTCGCGTCCCTCAAGCCCTGGCTTGCCTGGGGTTTAGCTCTACCTGCTTCGCGAACCGGTCAAACTTGACGTTGAACTGCTCGAAGAATCCTTCTTGGCCCAGGATGCCATAAAAGAGCCCTTGGGTCCTGGAGGGGTCAATCGGGTCCGGTCGGATCATGCCGGGACAGAAGGCCACCGCACAGTTAACCCACCAGCCGCCTACATTGATCTCGACCTCATGGATATACCCGGTAGACTTCCCGTGCCCCACCCCGTAGAAGACCATCTCT
>CAYJSX010000192.1:0-3381 GCA_964372575.1 uncultured Planctomycetia bacterium | reverse complement strand
GTGGGAGGCCTGCAGACCCTCTCGATCCAGGAATTGGCCGACCGCGTGGCCCAGCTGGGGGGGGGTGAGGGTCAGATCGTGGGGGATCGCGCCACGCCGGACGGAGCCCCGGAGAAACGGCTGGATTCCTCGGCGATCGAGCGCCTGGGCTTTAACCCCAAGACCGATCTTTCAACGGGTTTGAAGAAGACGTACGCTTGGTTCCTGGAGCAGGGGGCGCCGTTCTGATGCGAGTCTTGGTCACCGGCGGGGCGGGGTACATCGGTTCTGTACTGGTTCCGATCCTACTGGCCGAAGGGTTGGAGGTGACCGTCCTGGATAACTTCATGTATCATCAGGCTTCCCTCCTCGACTGCTGCCATCATCCCAAGCTCACGATCGTCCGCGGGGACGTCAGGGATGAACGGGTGGTGGGAGCCTGTTTAAAGAGGGCAGACGCGATCTTGCCTCTGGCCTGCCTGACCGGGGCGCCGCTTTGCGATCGAAGGCCGCAGGAGGCCCGGGCCGTCAACCTAGAGGCGATTCGGCTCCTCACCCGCATTCGCTCTCGTCAACAGAGGATCCTCTTCCCGACCACGAACAGCGGCTATGGGGTGGGGCAGGATGGGATTCATTGCACCGAGAAGACTCCGCTGAAGCCGATCTCCCTGTACGGAAAGCTCAAGGTCGAGGCTGAGGAGGTGGTTCTCCAATCTGGCAACAGCTTGACCCTCCGACTCGCCACCGCCTTTGGGATCTCCCCCCGAATGCGCCTGGATCTTCTGGTGAACGATTTTGTCTATCGGGCGGTGACCGACGGCTTCTTGGTTCTCTTCCAGGGCCACTTCAAGCGCAACTACCTCCACGTGCGGGACGTCGCGCGCGCCTTCATCCACGCCTTGAAGAATTTCGAGCAGATGAGGGGAGGGCCCTACAACGTGGGATTGAGCTCGGCCAACCTCTCCAAGCGGGAGCTGTGTGATGAGATTGCCAGAGAGGTTCCCAGCTTTCACGTGGTCGAGGCCGCGATCGGCGAGGATCCGGATCAGCGCAACTACATCGTCAGCAATGAGAAGATCGAGCGGACCGGCTTTCAGGCGGTGGTTTCGCTGGAGGAAGGGATTCGGGAACTGATCAAAGGCTACCAGATCATCCAGGCCAGGGACGGTTTTGCCAATGTCTAAGTCGGGGCTAGACCTCCTGGTGATTTGCCCAGGGGAGAGTCAGGTGATCTATCAGGGGCTTTCCAAGGATTACGCTGCCATCGAGCCGCCCGTCTGGGGCGCGCTGTTGGCCAACTTCGCCCGGCGGAAGAAGGGCCTTGAGGTAGTGATCCTCGATCAGGAGGCGCTGGGGCTAGATTCCGGCGAGATCGCCGCCCAGGCGACCCAGATGCGGCCGCGGCTGACCGCGGTGGTGGTTTACGGGCAGCAGCCCTCGGCCTCCACCCAGAACATGACCATGGCCGAGGAGATCGTTGGAAAGATCAAAGAGGTCGAGCCCCTTCTGAAGACCGTGATGATCGGGGGACACCCTTCTGCCCTTCCGCAGCGCACCCTCTTGGAGTGTCCCACCAATTTCGTCTGCCAGGGAGAAGGGCCGGCCACGTTGGAAGGTCTTCTGGCACTTCGTGACTTGGACGATGAGGCGAACCTTGCCCAGGTTCCGGGGCTCTGGTACCGCCAAAACGGAGGGGCGGTCTTCACCCATCCAGCCCGGATGATCCCTCCGGAGGAGCTGGCGACGACCCTTCCTGGAATGGCCTGGAATCTCCTGCCGATGGCCGCCTACCGGGCCCACAACTGGCACTGTTTTACCCACATCGATCGACGCAAGCCGTACGCCTCGCTCTACACGAGCCTGGGCTGCCCCTTCCGATGCACCTTCTGCTGCATCAACGCGCCTTTTGAGAAGAATACGATCCGCTGCTGGGATCCTCAGTTTATCCTGGGTGAGCTTGAGCTCCTCGCCACCGTATACAACGTGTACAACATCAAGATTGCGGACGAGATGTTTGTACTGAATGAGCGTCACGTCCTGGAGCTGTGCGATGGGATCGTCGAGCGCGGCCTCCGGTTCAACTTCTGGGCCTATGCGCGGGTGGATACGGTGAAGGAGAAATTCCTGGAGAGGCTGAAGGCCGCCGGTTTTAACTGGCTCTGCCTTGGGATTGAGTCCGGCAGCAAGCATGTCCGGGA
Source organism: uncultured Planctomycetia bacterium (assembly GCA_964372575.1). Lineage (GTDB taxonomy): Bacteria > Omnitrophota > Gorgyraeia > 1-14-0-20-64-10 > 1-14-0-20-64-10 > JACOVG01. The sequence goes on along the minus strand of CAYJSX010000192.1, from coordinate 1,204 downwards.
TGGTGTCGAGAAAGGCCGCTTTGGTCAGGACGACATCCGCTCGATCGTCAAGAAGATCCAGGAGGCAGGGATTTACGTTCTCGGGAATTACATCTTCGGCCTGCCGGACGACACCTATGCCTCCATGCAGGAGACGCTGGATCTGGCCGTCGAATTGAACTGCGAGATGGCTAATTTCTATTCGGCCACGGCCTACCCGGGTTCGAAGCTGTACGAGATGGCCCTGGAAAAGGGCTGGCGGCTGCCTGAACAATGGCACGACTTTTCTCAGCATTCTGTGGAACAGGTTCCGCTGCCCACGGACCATCTGACCCCAGGAGAGGTGCTCGCCTGGCGGGATCGGGCCTGGCAGCTTTACTTCACCAACCCCAGGTACCTGAACCTGGTGCAGGAGAGGTTTGGCCAGGAGGTGGTGAAACACATTCGTACCCTCGCCACGCATAAGTTGGTTCGCCAGTCCGCTGCGCCGCTCAAAGTGGAACCGAGGGTCGTCTCTTTTGCAGAAGAGGTGGGGGGGTGATCATCTCCCGCACTCCTTTCCGCATCTCCTTTTTTGGCGGGGGGACCGACTACCCGGCCTGGTACCGGGAGCATGGCGGGTCAATCTTGGCGACCTCGATTGCCCGCTACTGCTACATCACCTGCAGGTGGCTGCCTCCCTTCTTTGATTACTCCAGCCGGATCGTCTGGTCCCAGATCGAACTGGTCAAGCACACCGATGAGATCCAGCACCCTGTGGTCCGGGAGGCGCTCCGCTATCTCGACATCCGCAAGGGGGTCGCCCTTCACCACGAGGGAGATCTGCCCGCCCGCACCGGCCTGGGCTCCAGCTCCTCCTTCACGGTGGGACTGCTTCACGCGCTTTATGGCTTGCAGGGAATCATGCCGAGCAGGATGCAACTGGCCCTGGATGCCATCCACGTGGAGCAGGAGAGGCTCAGGGAGAGCGTCGGCTCCCAGGATCAGGTAACGGCGTCCTTTGGCGGATTTAACCGGATTGATTTTAGAAGAGACGATACGATCCACGTTTCACCGGTCCCTCTTTCCAGGGAGCGCCTGGATCGGCTTCAGGAGCGCCTGATGCTGGTCTACACCGGGATCTCTCGGACCGCCTCGGACATCGCCGACGAACAGGTGCGGGCCACCGGCAGCAAGCGGCCAGAGTTGAACGCGATCCAGGGGATGGTGGATGAGGGGATCCGCC
>CAYJSX010000191.1:0-3388 GCA_964372575.1 uncultured Planctomycetia bacterium | reverse complement strand
GTCCTGAGCGACGTTCGCCCTTCGACAAGCTCAGGACGAACGGAGCCGAAGGGCTTAAGGACGAACGGAGCCGAAGGGCTTAAGGACGAACGGAGCCGAAGGGCTCAGGGTGAACGGGATACGTCACAGACGTTAACACGTTCGTATTAGATTCGCTTGAAACTCTCCATAATTATCCCAACCTTAAACGAAGCGGAATCCCTGCCGGTATTGCTTTCTCAACTGTTCAAGACCCCCCTCCCTTTCCCCTCCCCCCTTATGGGGGAGGGAGGGGGTGGGGGCGAGGTGATTGTGGCCGATGGCGGCTCCACCGACCAGACGCTGGAGGCGGCCCGGCAGTTCGGGGTGCGTGCAATTGCTGGCCCCGCGGGCAGGGCGGTTCAAATGAATGCCGGCGCGGTCGCCGCCAGCGGAGAGCTCCTCTGGTTTCTCCATGCCGATTCCAAATTGCCGCCGGATTGGAAGGATCAACTTTGTCGTGCTGCGTCCGATCCTGCGGTGGTAGGAGGAGGTTTCCGGGTCGCCATCGATGCCCCGGGCTCGGGCTATCGTTTTCTGGACGCCTGGGGGGCCTTCAGGTCGTGGCTGACCAGAACCTTCTTTGGCGATCAGGGAATCTTTGTCCGCAGAGAGATCTTCGAGCGGCTCGGCGGGTTCAGTGAATCTGCCCCCCTGGAGGATCTGGACTTCTCCGCCCGATTGCGCGAGATCGGCAAAGTTATCCTCCTGCCTGGCCCTTTGAGAACCTCGGCCCGGCGCTGGCAGCAGCACGGCTGGTGGCGCACCGTCTTTCATCATTCCCGCCTGGTGTTGAACTACTCGGTGTCTCACACCGATTTGATCCCGATCGTCATCCTCGCCAAGCTTCCGGTCCCCGGAGAGGTCAAAACACGGTTGGTTCCGCCCCTGACCCAAGAAGAGGCTGCCGCCCTGGCCCTCAAGCTGCTTCGCGAGACGGTCACCTTGGCCAGATCGATCGAGGGCGTTCAGCCGATCGTCGCGGTCTGGCCCCCAGGAGGCCTTGGGCCCATGCGAAGGCTTCTTGCGGTGCCGCTGCGTCTCATTCCCCAAACCAACGGAGATTTTGGAGAACGGTTGGCCCAAATTTTTAAAGGGCTCCATGAGGAAGGAGCCAGAGGAATGATCATCCTGGGGGCGGACCATCCGAATCTTCCGGCGGACTACCTCAAGCAGGCGGTGAAGACCTTAAGGAGCGGAAGGGACCAAGTTGTCCTGGGTCCGACCGAGGATGGAGGGTACTACCTCATCGGCTTGAACCGGCCGCATCCAGAGCTGTTTGATGGCATTCCCTGGAGTAGCTCCAGCGTCCTGACGGCCACCCAGGAGAGGGCCCAGGCCTTCGGGCTTCCGGTAAAACTTCTTCCCCCTTGGTACGACATCGACCGCCCCGAGGACCTTTCACGGTGAGGAAAAAAACGGTACCATGTCCGGGAGTACAGGGTTCAGACGGGGAAACCCTGCACTTTTGGAACTGGTACTGATTTTTTTGATGCCTCGGCTTACCTCGTTGATCCTTCTTGCCCTTCGCGGCCCCGGCGCCAAACTGGAGGAGGTGATCGGGCTCCTTCCCTTCCAGGATGCCCAGGGCAAATTCATCTACGCCTACTTTGTGTAATGGGACAAGAAGATCAGAGGAGCTTCCCGCCCCAGAGGTCGGCCAAGAAATTCCTCCAGGGAAGGATCCTGATCTTGTCTGAGAGTCGCTCATCCCTCTCATTGCTTACGAGCAAGCCCTTCCTAGGGCGATACTCTTCCACGAAGGCCTTCAGGGCCTTAAGGTCCGTTGGATCCAGCCTGCGGGATCCCTTAATCTCCAGGGCTACCTCCCCGTCGCCAAGGATGAAGTTGACTTCCAGCCCTGTTTTGGTTCTCCAAAAATGAACCGGGAAATCCGATTCTGTGTAAGATCGATAGGCCAGAATCTCCATCAGGATGAAATGCTCAAAGGCCTTTCCGAAGGTCTCACCCCGCTCCTCCTCGATGTGCCGTTTTGTTATGATTCCAGCCACACCCACATCAAACAGATAAAACTTGGAAGCCTTTCCAATGACCTTTCGGTGTTGCCTTCTTCGAAAAGGTTCGATCGCAGTTCCCAGCAAGGTGTCGATCAAGATCTGGTAATATTCCCGGACGGTCTTGGAATCCACCCCGCAATCGCGGGCGATGTTTGAGTAGTTGGTCAGCTCTCCATGGGAGTAGCCCATGGCATCAAAGAATCTTGAGAAGGCCGGAACGTTCCGGGTTAACCCTTCCGCAAAGACCTCTTCTTTCAGATAATCCTGGACATAGGCCTTCAAGGATTTTTTGTAATCCTCCTCTTGGAGGTAATGGGTTGGGATTAAACCGTGGTTAAGCGCCCTTAAAAGGTCGAGATGGGTAATTTCGGGACTCACCAGGGGGAACATCTCGTAACGCCAGGCCCTGCCACCCAGCAGATTGGCCTGGCCGCGCTTGAGCTTCCGCGCGCTCGATCCACAGAGGATAAACTGCAGGCCCTTATTCTCGATCAGCCAGTGAACCTCATCCAGGACTTGGGGAACTTTTTGGACCTCGTCCAGAATGATGGGAGGCTTGAGTTGACGGGGATCCTTCGCCAGGAGCTGCTCCCGCAGGTGGGCTGGGGTTTTGGAGAACTCCAGGAAGAGGTCGGTCTTCAGGAAATCAAAGACGAGACTTCTGGGAAATCGCTCTATGAGGTACGTTGTTTTTCCTGTTTTGCGGGGGCCCCACAGGAAGGCCGAACGGCCCTTGGGAAGCTGGATTTTCAGGATCCTGGGGATATTTTCCATTTAGGAGTTTACTCCGAATTAGTCATCTATTATCGGAGTATACACCATGGTGGAGGCCCAGGTCAAGTGGAGAGTGGTGAGAGGGGGTAAGGCAAAAAGGTTGGTCCTTCGGTTTGGAGGAGATTGGAGTAAAATAGATGGGGGAGATAGCGATGGCGATGCCGAATAAGCCGCTAAGGGCCAGGGACCCGAGGATTGCGGCGGTGGTCAACCAGGCCGGGTGCACCGGCTGTGAGGCGTGCCTTACCGTCTGCCCGGTGGACTGCATCGAGATGGTGCCAGGGGCCGAGCATCCGGGCCTCTTTAAGCTTGTTGAGATAGACCTGGACCGCTGCATCGGCTGCGGGCTGTGCCCCAAGATCTGCCCCTGGGACACCATCACGATGGAGCCCTATCCTCAGGCCCGCCAGCTTGCCCCGGATCGGACGATCCGCTCGGTGGTACCAGGCCATCGCGCCGCGATGCCTGCCCCTGTCTAAATGCGAGATTGCCACGGCACTCCGGGCCCCGCAATGACATTTTGACACGACTCATGCAAATTGACCGATTTCCCCATCTGATCTACACTGGGCCTACTC
>CAYJSX010000190.1:0-3452 GCA_964372575.1 uncultured Planctomycetia bacterium | reverse complement strand
CCGAGGCGGACCTGATGTTCGCCCTCCTGGAGGGCGACGAGAAGCTGTGAAAAGAGCAGTAAGCAGTAAGCCGTAAGCGGTAAGGATAATGATCCTTCAGCCGGCGAACAGGCCGGTTTTTCCATCTTACAGCGAGAAACAAATGCCTAAGCTTGGAATCATAGCCGGCAACAGGGCCTTCCCGATCCATGCGGCCCGGGGAGCGAAGGCGATGGGGTACCAGGTGACCGCCTTTGGTATCCGGGAAGAGACCGATCCTGCCCTTGAGCAGGAGGTGGATCGGATGCACTGGGTGGCTCTTTCCGAAGTGGGCCGGGTGCCTGAGCTTCTCAAAGAGGAAGGCATCCGGGAGATCCTCCTGGCCGGGCAGATCCAGGCGCAGCGGTTCTTGAAGGCCGAGACGTTCGACCCGCTGGCGGATTCTCTGCTTCGGCTCCTTCCGGATCGGCGGGGAGATTCGGCCATGCGGATGGCGGTGCAGTTCCTGCAGGCCCAAGGGTTCAAGGTGCATCACTCCGGGGAATTCTTAAAGGATTGGATTCCCCGCGCCGGCGTTCTGACCCGTCGGTCTCCCACCCCAGAGGAGAAGATCGACTTGAAGGCCGGTTTGAAGCTGGCCAGGGAGATGAGCCGGCTGGAGATCGGCCAGACGGTGGTGGTTCACCGGGGAGTGGCGGTGGCCGTGGAGGCGACGGAAGGAACCGATGCCGCCATTCGCCGGGCCGGTGAAATAGGGGGCGCCGGATGCGTCGTGGTCAAGGCCTGCGGGCCTCAGCACGACATGCGCTTTGACATTCCGGTGGTGGGCCTGGAAACGATCGAAACGATGCGCCAGGCGAAGGCCCTGTGCCTGGGGGTGGAGGCCGAGCGGACCCTTCTGATGGAACGGCCTAAGCTCATCGCCCTGGCCGACGAGGCCGGAATTTCGGTGGTGGCGCTTTAAAAGACAGCGAATAAAAAGGGTGCCAGGTTTTAACCTGCCTACCGGCAGGCAGGCCTGGCACCCGCCTTGAGATGAGCGAATGTTAAAGGTAGGCTTCGCGCAGATCAATGTGACGGTGGGCGACCTGGCGGGCAACGCCGCCAAGATCGCCGACTTCATCGCCAAGGCCCGCCGGGCCAAGGCAGACCTCCTCCTCTTTCCGGAGCTGGCGGTGACCGGCTATCCGCCCGAGGATCTTCTCTTCAAACCTTCCTTCATCGAGGCAAACCTTAAGGCGTTGAAGGGGCTCGCTCCAAAGACCAGGGGGATCACGGCCATCGTCGGCTTTGTGGATCGGGACGCCAGGGGTAAGCTCTACAACGCGGCGGCGATCCTCTCGAACGGGAGGCTTGAGGGCCGCTACCACAAGGTCCATCTTCCCAACTATGGCGTCTTCGACGAGAAGCGCTACTTCACCCCTGGCACCAAACCCCTGGGTTTTCTTCTCGCGACTCGCGACGCACGACTCACGACCAAGGTTGGCGTCTCCATCTGCGAGGACATCTGGGTGGAGGCCGGGCCCTGCCAGGAGGAGGCCGGGCAAGGGGCAAAGATCCTGGTCAACATCTCCGCCTCTCCTTACCATGCCGGAAAGCTTCTTGAGCGAGAACGGCTCCTGTCGCGTCGGGGCCGGGCGTTTAAGACCTGGATCTGCTACAATAATCTGGTTGGAGGCCAGGACGAGCTGGTCTTCGATGGAGGAAGCCTCCTGGTGGACCCCAAGGGCCAGGTGGCCTTGAGGGCCCCTCAATTTGAAGAGGGGCTCTTCCTGGTGGAGATTCCCTCTAAAGGCAAGGGAACCCGCGCCGAGAAGTCTCGCCCGCTCGCCCAGGAGGAGGAAGTTCTCCAAGCCCTGATCCTCGGCACCCGGGATTACGTCCGAAAGAACGGCTTTCGCCAGGTGGTAGTGGGATTAAGCGGCGGGATCGATTCGGCCCTGACCGCCGCGATCGCTGTGGCGGCCCTGGGCAAGGAGTCGGTGGTGGGGGTTTCCATGCCGAGCCGGTACTCCTCCGTCGGGACCCGCTCCGACGCCAAGGTGGTCGCGAAAAATCTGGGGATCAGGTTCCTGGAGATTCCGATCGAGCCGGTCTTCGGCGCCTTTCTCGCGACCCTTCACGGGCCTTTTAAGGGCAAGGGGCCAGATGTCGCCGAGGAGAACCTTCAAGCCAGGATCCGAGGGACGATTCTGATGGCCCTCTCGAACAAGTTTGGGTGGCTCGTGTTGGCCACGGGGAACAAATCGGAGCTCTCGACCGGCTACTGCACCCTCTACGGAGACATGGTGGGTGGATTTGCCGTGATCAAGGATGTGCCAAAGACTTTAGTTTACCGCCTCAGCCGGGCGGTCAACCGGTACTTCGGCCGCCAGGTGGTGCCGCATTCGGTCTTCACCCGGCCTCCCACGGCGGAGCTTAAGCCGAACCAAACCGACCAGGATTCCTTGCCCCTCTATCCGGTGCTGGACGCCATCGTCAAGGATTATGTGGAGGAAGACCGGCCTGCCGCCGCAATCCTGAAGAGAGGGGGCCAGGTGGCCGCGGCCGTGCCCCGTGTCATCCGGATGGTCGATCACGCCGAGTACAAGCGGCGCCAGGCCCCCGTGGGGATCAAGATCACCCCCAGGGCCTTTGGAAGGGACCGCCGGATGCCGATCACGAATAAGTTCCAGGAGGCCTAGGTTGGATTCCCTGCTGTTGGTGGGGCCCCACGAAGCGGCCTTAAAGCGCCTGAAGAGCTTTCTTCTTAAAAGGGGTTTCCAGGTGTTGGCAGTTTCCTCTGAAGAGGAGCTCCAGGAAGAAGCGAAGGATCGCTTTTCCCTTGGGATCCTGGAGATCGGCGAAACCAAAGAGCCGCTGGCCCAGTGGGTGGAGCGAATCCGCCGCGTGCCCGCAGGCAAGGAGCTTCCGCTGCTGGCCCTGGTCACCTTGGCCCACCTGAAGGATCTTTCCCAGGTCCAGGGGCTTGAAGATTTTCTGGTGGGCCCGGCAGCCCCAGAGCTCCTGGAGGCCCGGATCCGGTTTCTCTTGAGGCGCCTGAACCACGCCAACGCCGGGGCAGGGATCCGGATCAAGGATCTGGCCATCGACATCGATCGCTACGAGGTCTCCCTGGAGGGGGAACCGCTGGAGCTCACCTACAAGGAGTTCGAGCTTTTGAAATTCCTCGCCACCCATCCCGGCCGGGTCTACAGCCGGGACCAGCTTTTAAACCAGGTATGGGGCTTCGACTTCATAGGCGGTACCAGGACCGTGGATGTCCACATCCGCCGCCTGCGAGCCAAGCTGGGGCCCAAGTACGCCACCCTCATCGACACCGTCCGCAACGTCGGCTACAAATTCCTCGAATCGCTGTAGCTGGGACCCTCGACGAAAGTCATCTCCTCCACCTGCTTGAAGGAAGAAATCCCTCCTGTATCTATTTAGCCGTTTTAAGACAGCGGGGGGGACATTTCGAGGGTTACCCCTCG
>CAYJSX010000189.1:1722-3457 GCA_964372575.1 uncultured Planctomycetia bacterium | reverse complement strand
CAAGTGACTGGAGTTCGACGTGTGCTCTTCCGATCTACCACCTCATGCTGGTGGATGTCACCGGCAAGGCCTTGACCGGCCGGGACGCCTCTTCGGCCCTGGACCGGGCCCGCATCACCGTGAACAAAAATGCGATCCCCTTCGACCCGAACCCCCCCATGAAGGCCGGCGGCATCCGGCTCGGGACCCCGGCCGTCACCACCCGCGGGATGAAGGGGCCCGAAATGCAAACCATCGCCGCCTTGATCGACAAGGTCTTAAGCGCCGTAAACGAGGAAGGGGTGATCGGCGAGGTTCGCCAGGACGTCTCGGCCTTGGTCGAGCGCTTCCCCCTCTACCCGGAACTTCGCCGCCTCACCTGAAGGCCGATCTCCCGGCAGCCCCTGGGCTTGATATTGTAATCATCTTATGATAACCTAGTGGTATGGGCCTTCGGACCCAGATAACCCAGGTGGCTCGTGCCAGAGGCCTTTCGGCTGCCCTGATCGCCAGGCGGCTTGGGCTTTACCGTTCCAATCTTTCTGCTATGGACGCCGGCAGGCGGAGGCCCTCTCTTTCGATGCTGGTTCGCATCGCCGAGCTGCTCGATGTGAGTCCCGGCGACCTTCTCCGAGTCACCTGGGGGGCTGAGGTGCCCATCTTCCGAAGTCGACATCTGAACGAGAAGCTCCTTCAGTGGGAACGGAGCATCCCGGATGGATCAGAGCGAGGCTGGGTCCATAAGGTCATGCTGGCGTGGCTGCGGCACTACCGAAAGGCCAAGCGCCAGAAATGACCTCGTCTTCCCGGAGGAGGCGCCCCTGGCAGGATCCCTATACCAAAGTCCTTCAATCTTTTAATCGCCGAGGGGTACGCTATGTCGTGGTGGGTATGGCGGGGATCAACTACTATGGGGAGAGCGCTGCCTCCACCTTTTCCACCTTCGACTACGATCTTTTTGTCGAACCTACCCGAGATAACCTTCAGAAGGCCTTTGATGCCCTTACGAGATTGGATTTTACTCTTGGTACGAGCGAAGGAGAACTCAAGTTGAGCGATCTTGCCCACTTGGTGAGAGGACAGAAGACCCTGGTCGCCACAACGGCCGATGGCCTGATGGTCGAGCTCCTTTTGAAAATCTCAGGCTTCCCATTCTCTGAAATGGCTCGGGATGCCGCCACCTTCACGGTCGAGGGGGTTCCAGTTCGAGTGGGACGGTTGAACAAGCTGCTCATGTCCAAGAAACTGGCCGGCCGCCCGAAGGACCGCCGCTTTCTGTCGCGCTACCAGAACCTGCTTGAGGAGGAGCCGTGAGATGAGGTGTCCGTACTGCGGGGCCAACGAGGAGAGGGTGATCGACTCCCGGGAGGTCTCGGAGGGGGCGGCGACCCGCCGGCGCCGGGAGTGCCTGAAGTGCCAGCGGCGCTACACCACCTACGAGCGGCTGGAAGAGTCTCCCCTCTTGGTGGTGAAGAAGGACGGCCGGCGGGAGCCGTTCGACCGGAAAAAAGTCTCCACCGGCCTCCTCAAGGCCTGCGAGAAGCGGCCCATCCCCGCCGAAAAGATCGAGGCGCTGACCGATGAGATTGAGCGGGAGATCCTGCAGGAGTTCGAGCGGGAGGTCCCTTCCGCCGAAATCGGCGAGCGGGTGATCCGCCGCCTGGAGAAGCTCGATCCGGTGGCCTACGTCCGCTTCGCCAGCGTCTACCGCTCCTTCAAGGACCTCAACCAGTTCATGAAGGAGCTCCGCGACCTC
>CAYJSX010000189.1:0-1712 GCA_964372575.1 uncultured Planctomycetia bacterium | reverse complement strand
AGCAAAAGGCAGTAAAGACAGCTTCCTCTCACCGGATCTGCATCCCCCGGCTTATTGTAAACGAAGTTCGTCGGGATCTTCCTTTTCGAGTTGTGACCGCCGAGCAATGCTTGAATCTGTTGAGGCGAATAGGATAATCCCCCTCCCGAGCAGGCAGCAAGCTGGGCGGCCTCCTCAACAAAAGGCAGTAAAAATCTCCCTTGACCTTCGCCATATGAATATATATTATTAGCAGTATGGCTAATAATATGAATTCTGTCCTCGTCCAGGGGATCATCCGGCGCTGCGGTCTTCGGATCTTCAGCCCCTTAGAGCTCCAGCGCGCTCTGGGCGTCTCGGCGGTAGCGGCTCGCTTTCTGGTGCACCGGTACGCCAAGCGGGGCCTATTTCTCAAACTCAGGAAAGGACTCTACTGTCTGGCGGATCAGCCTCCCTCAGAACTGGCCCTCGCGAATCGGCTCTATGAACCTTCCTACCTCTCGTTTGAGTTTGCCCTGTCGTACCACCACCTGATTCCAGAGTCCCTCTACGTGGTGACGTCGGCCACCTCGCGCCCCACGCGCGCGCTGACTGCACTGGGCAAGACCTTCCAGTACCATCGACTTAAGAGGACCGCCTTCACAGGGTATGAGCCGGTGAAGGTAGGCCCAGAGACCATCCTGGTCGCCACACCGGAGAAGGCCCTGGTGGACACGCTGTACTTCGTGGATTTAAAGAAGAAAACGCTCCCCGAGCGGCTTAACCTGCGCAACCTCAACTGGAAACGGGCCCAGATCCATGCCAAGCTCTTTAAACGCCCCTCGCTGCTTGGGCTTCTTCGGAGTCTCAGATGATTGCGGGTGAGGTGATCCAGAAACTGGCCATTTCGCGCCAAACGACGACCCTCAACGTGGCTCGAGAGTATTGCCAGCACCTTTTTCTCTCGGCGTTCTATCAGCGAGCCACGGCCAGCCGAGTGCTCTTTAAAGGCGGAACAGCGCTTCGGGTCATCTACGGCAGCCCTCGCTTCTCGGAGGACCTCGACTTCTCCGGCTTCGGGATCAGAAAACCGGCCATCGAGGAACTGATCACGGATACCTTGAGTGCCTTAGAGCGCTTAGGGATTTCCATTGAGATTGAAGAGGCCAAGGCGACCAGCGGGGGATACCTGGGGATCATCCACAACCGCTTCTTGGATTACCACGTCGAGATACGCCTGGAGATTTCCCTGCGGGGCCAGGCGGCGGTAAAACCCGAGACGGCGCTCATTGCCAGTGACTTTCTGCCGGCCTACACGCTGCTGCACCTGCCCCAGGAACTGCTGGTGGGGGAAAAGCTTAAGGCCCTGTTCGACCGCGCCAAGCCGAGAGACTTTTACGACCTCTACTTCATCCTGCGCAAGGGCCTCTTGTCTGGCGAGAATCGCTCCGTTCTAAAACAGATTCCAGCTCGGCTGACGGCCATGAAGCCTGAATCTCTTAAGGAGCTCAAGCTCTTCTTGCCCCGCGATCACCAGGCCCTCGCAAAAGATCTCCGGGCGTCCCTGGAGCGCGAACTTCGGCGCTACCTCGCTGTTAATATAAAAAGTTAGATATAAAAAAAGTTGCCTGGCCCCTTGACTTTCCCATCCAGATGAGGTAAGATTGCTTTTACAAAAGGCAAACATGAAGTGAACCGATCAACTCCCCGATTCCGTCGCTTCGCCTCGCGGCTCCGCTCCCGGGGCGGAACCC
>CAYJSX010000188.1:0-3499 GCA_964372575.1 uncultured Planctomycetia bacterium | reverse complement strand
CAGGATACTCGCCAACCAGCGACTCAATCACTTCCCCAATCCGATATTCCGCCTTGTCTGTCGTTTCCATCTCTCCGTCTCCACAGCGTGTGTAATAAACTTAAACTACAAACTTAATCTAGATATATCAAGCTACTTTAACTTTGTCAAGCCCCTTTTGGGGGCGGCGAGCGAAGGCAACCAGCTTGACTAAGCTAGGCGACCTATGATATATTCTGATATGTAGGAGGGAGTGCTATGCGAAAGATACCGCTTCCAGGGCAGCTCTGCCCGGAAACTGAAAATGTGGTGGGAATGTGCGGCCAGCGATGTCTGGCCATTTTTGCTTTACAGGAGGATTATGCCACCTTCTGAATTTGAACTGTCAGCATCCCAATGGCCTGATTGGCTAAAAGACGAAGGCGCTATGGCGCGAGTTGTTCGGGCGTTTGAGAGGTCCGAGCTTAATAATGTCCACTGGAGTCGGTTGACACCGGAGTATCAAGCAGTGCAGGTGGCACTAGCGTTCTGGACACTCACAAAAGAACGTGGAAAGCCCCAGGATGAGGCGTTGACTATCTTAACTGGATCGGCTGGCCGCCTATACAGTCCTGTTGCTGTGGATGCTTTGCGGAGGAATTGCCAAGCCAACACAAGCCGGTCAATCTTGGGGAACGGAAATCAAGCAGAGAAACTAGAGGCACAGCACTCACTCGATCGCTGGCACGCCCAGATAGAAGCGTTTGAGAAGGAACATCCCCTCCTTGAAGCATTCATGCGGCTCATCTTTGTCCTGTCTACCGTTGGAATATTCGGGTGGTACGGCATTGAGCTGGCACGCTACCTTTTTCACCGTTTCGGTTTCTCGACCCCCTATCTTATCTTTCTGATCCTGTATGGCATCGAGCGAGCTGCCGAGATCCTTTATTTTCAGCATCGAAGGCAAAAGGGCGTCGTCTACGCCGGATGGACTTTATCCCTTTTAACAGCAAGTCACGTGATAGTTATGGCAGTGGCTGCCATTGAATGTTTCTGGTCTAATCGGCCCATTTCATTATCTGTATCCATGCTCGGCTATATTATCTTCATCGGCGGCACTCTACTTCGCTGGTGGTCCATCTCCACTTTAGGTCCCTACGAAAGCGCCCATATCGAAATTCGAGAGCCGCATCCCGTGATTGTTACGGGGCCATATCGGTATTTGAGACACCCTCGATACTTCGCCAATGTGCTGGAAGTGTTAAGCGTGCCCTTGATCGGGAATGCTTGGTACGCCTGCGGACTTGCTTTGCTTACCTATGTCCCTTTCACTTGGCTCCGTTTGGTCCGGGAAGAATCCGTCATGCGTGAGAAATTAGGCAATGTTTATGAATCCTACCGAAGCCGGGTAAAGCTCTGGCCTTCTCTGAAACCCAGGGGGTGAACAATGCGCCAAGTTGTCGTGACTGGAATCGGGGCAATCACCTGCATCGGCATCGGCAAGGATGCCTTCTTGGAGGCGTTGAAAAATGGCCGAATAGGTATCAAGAAGCTTTCATCGTTCGACCCTACCAACTTCCCAACCCAAATTGGCGGTGAGATCCTCGACTTTGACCCAACCAGATATATTCCTAAAAAAGACCTCCGTCACATGGACCGCTTCTCGCAGTTTGGGATCGTGGCAGCTAAGTTGGCTGTTGAAGATGCGGGGTTAACGATTGACGAGCGCGACGCAGATCACATTGGGGTTGCCATTGGTACATCTATTGCCGGCCTGGGAGGAGCTGAGAAAGAACACGACGTATTTAAAACACAGGGGTGGAAACGCATCAACCCCTTTACGGTGGCTGCCGTCATCCCTTCTAATTGCGCCAGCCAGATTTCTATTGCGCTTCGGGTCAACGGCCCGAGTCTAATTCTCTCAACGGCGTGCGCCTCCGGCACAGACGCCATTGGTTATGCCCGTGACTGCATCCAAAAGGGGGATGTTGATGTCATGCTGGCCGGTGGCTGCGAAGCACCGTTGACCCCCTTTGCGCTGGGAATCTTCTCCAGCACCGGCGTTCTTTCCAGACGCAATGACGAACCCGAACGGGCTTGCCGTCCATTTGATAAAAAGCGTGACGGCCAGGTTTTAGGTGAGGGAGCAGGTATACTTGTTCTGGAAGATTTGACCCATGCTTTACGTAGAGAGGCACACATTTATGCGGAGCTGGCTGGGTATGGCCAAACGAGCGATTGCATCCATCCCGTTATCCAAGAAGCTACTGGACGCCAAGCTGCCCGGGCAATGCGGTTGGCTTTTCGGGATGCTTGTATCCGCCCAGAGGAGGTAGATTACATCAACGCCCATGGTTCTTCGACGATCCCGAATGATCGAATTGAGACGAACGTCATCAAAGAGGTCTTTGGGGAACACGCCTACAAGCTGGCGGTTAGCTCTACCAAGTCCATGATCGGGCACCTTCAGGGAGGCTGTGGCGGGCCTGAGGCCGCCGCTACGGTGCTGGCGATCAAACACGATTTTATTCCTCCGACAGCCAACTATGAACATCGAGATCCTGAGTGTGACTTGGATTATGTACCTAATACCGCTCGCCAGAAGTCCATCAACGTAGCAATGAAAAACTCTTTTGGGTTTGGTGGAAAGAATGCCGTACTCATCTTTAAGAAGTATCTCAATAACCACGAATAAGCGATGAACTGGCTGGCTCTCTCCTGCCTCATTGTCGCTCCCACGTGCCTTTCACTCGGCATCTTCGCTTTCTGGAGAAATCCAAAAGGACAGGCGAATCGGGTCTTTCTTTGGCTGAATCTTTTCACTACTTGGTGGACGGTTTGGCTCTTTCTGGTCCTGAATGCCCCTTCAAAACCAACGGCAATCTTGTACGGGAGACTACTTCACTTTGGGGTCATCCTGATTCCATTTTTATATGCCCACTTTGTTATTGCCGTTCTGCAACAGGTTGAACGCCATAGGCGCTTCCTTCGGCTGGGGTACCTTTTGGCAGGACTGTTTGCGTTAATGAATTTCACGCCACTCTTTATCTCGGACGTTCGGCCCATCCCGGAGTTGGGGTTGCGCTTCTACGTAAGGCCAGGCATCTTCTATCACCTCTACCTGGTCGCCTTTGCCGCCTTCCCCCTCTATGCTTTCGCCACGGGACTGAAGGCACTGAGGACGTTTACCGGCTACCGGCTAATGCAACTGAGGTATGTGCTGCTGGCCTCAGTACCCGCCTTTCTTGGTGGGATGACAACCTATCTCCCCGTTTACGACATCCATATCTATCCCTACGGAAACTTCCTCGTCGTTCTTTACCCGATCATATTCACCTACGCCATCGTCCAGTATCGCCTCTTGGACATCAACATCGCCATCATGCGAGGAGCTACCTTCCTCCTGGTCTATCTGCCCATGCTTTTCCTGCCGATCATTGGCGGAGCCGTATTGCGCACCACGCTGGAGGGATGGCTGGGTTTCAACTGGTGGATTCTGCCCGCCCTCTTGGCTGCGGCGGTGGCCGTAGGAGGGCTTTCG
>CAYJSX010000187.1:0-3586 GCA_964372575.1 uncultured Planctomycetia bacterium | reverse complement strand
CGCAATGACGGGAATACCTCTCAAACCGCTAAATAGATACGCCCCTGGCGGGGTTGGCGGTTATAAACCTCGGTAGATTTCCTTGCGGTGGCCCACCCGAAGGACAAGGATCCACAGGCGGTCGTCTTTGATGAGGTAGATGATCCGATAATCGCCCACTCGGATACGGAAGAGATCTTCCTGGCCTCCAAGTTTCTCCACGCCGTGGGGCCGAGGATTGAGAGAGAGCGCATCGATGGCGTGGGCAATCTTCACCTGAATGGGGCGCAGCAATTTGGAAAGTTGGCGCGCGGCGGAGGGCTTGAATTCGACGGTGTATCGCGCCACGGTTTATAAGCCCAAATCCGCCTTGAGCTTCTTCCAGGAAACGGTTCCCTTTTCCTTGAGGGCTTTGAGGGCAACCTCGAGATCCATACGGTCCTCCAGCTCCTCTAAAAGAGAGAGATCCTCTATGGGAACGACCGCGGCGAGGTCTTTACCGCCCCTCTTCAAGACAATCCGTTCCTTCCGGTAAGCGACCCGGTTCAGGGTGTCCGAGAAGTTTTCCCTCACCTTGCTTGCAGCCAAACGGGTCATAACATCCCCCTTTCTGTATGTTTCGTACGTCCAGTACAATTATAGCATAGCGGGGTCAAATCGGGGTGGCAAAAATGGCGAAGGAGACGCGAAGCGTCATCTCGAACGAAGCGAGAGATCTCTTGTCCCCACTGATTCGTTTTGATGCGTCAAATCGAATCAAAACGGTGGGGACTCGAGATGACAGCGGAGGTTTACGCGAACTCGAGGAAGATTTCGTCCAGGCGGGGGATGCCGCTGGCCTCTGCTTGCTCGATGGTGGAGCGGATCCTCTCTTCGAAGGTGGGGCGCTCGGACTGGTAGAAGAGGCCCAGGTATATCTTGTCGGTTTTGAGGGCCAGCTCAAAGGCCTTGGCTCGATTGCGGACGTCGTGGTCTGAGGGGACAGGGGCGAGCTGGGGTGGAAGCTCCTTGTAGGTGTTGTAGTAGGTGATGCAGGGGGAGATCACGTCGATAAAGGCAAAGCCCCGGTGATCGAGGGCCTTCGTGATGAGCTCCTGGAGTTCCTTGTTCTTGCCGGAGTAGGCCCGGGCCACAAAGGAGATGTCGTACCCCAGGGCCATGGCGATCGGGTCCAAGGGGGGCTCGATCGTTCCGTAGGGAGTGGCGGCTGTCTTCATCCCCAGGGGAGAGGTGGGGGAGCCCTGGCCCTTGGTGAGGCCATACGTGCCGTTGTCCATCACGAGGTAAACGATGGAAGGATTGCGCCGGGCCATGTGGGGGATGTGCCCGCCGCCAATGGCGAAGGCATCCCCGTCACCCCCCACGGCCACGACGGCCAGATCCGGGTTGGCCACCTTGACCCCGGTGGCAATCGGAAGAACCCGGCCGTGGACCGTGTGAAAGCCGTACGACTTGATGTAGGGGGGGAGGCGCCCGGAACAGCCGATTCCGGAGACAAAAACCATGTTCTTCGGGTCCACCTCCTTGGCCGAGAGGGCGTTGCACAGGGCCTGCAGTACGCCGAAGTCACCGCAGCCCGGGCACCAGACCGGCTCGATCTTTGTCTTGTACTGGGCAGGGGCAAGCTTAGGCATGGATCTTCGCCGCCTCCTTCACCTGGGCCAAAATTTCGCTCGGCCTCCAGGGGATACCGCCTCCCTTGGCCAGGGAAACGACCTCCAGATCCTGGCGCTTCAGGTGCTGCTTTAAGAGTGCAGCAAACTGCCCGGAGAAGTTCAGCTCCGGCACGATGACCTTCCGGGTGCCGTTGGCCAGGTAACAGTTGAGGATCTCCGCCGGGAAGGGCCAGAGGATCTTGGGGTGGATCGCCCCTACCTTAAGCCCCAAGGCCGCCGCCATCTCCACCGCCTCGCGGATCACCCCTTCCTCAGAGCCCCAGCCGATCACCGCCACCTCCGGGTGCTCGGCCCCGTAGGTCCGGGCGACCCAGGGAAGCTTGAGGACTCCCTCGAGCTTCTTGGATCTTTTGGCGAGCATCCGGTTGTGGTTCTCCGGCTCGTAGTTGAGCTCTCCGGCCTCGGTATGCTCAATGCCGGTGGCGGCATAGAATCCGTCGGGCATCCCCGGAACCGACATGGGGGAGATGTAGTCCGGTGTCATCTTGAAGCGTTGGTAGTTGGCCAGCTCTTCGGACGTCGGTTTGCGCCGCTCCTGAATTTCGACATCGGTCAGATCCGGCTTGATGATCGAGGCCTCCCGCTGGGCCAGGGCCTGGTCGCTTAAAACGACGACCGGGGTCTGAAAGGTTTCCGCGATGTTGAAGGCCCGGATCATCCCGTAGAAGCAGTCCTCCACGCTCGAGAGGGCCATCACCACGCGGGGCGCCTCGCCGTGCCCGGCGTGGATCGCCATCATCAGGTCCGCCTGCTCGGCCTTAGTCGGCATGCCGGTGGAAGGCCCGGCCCGCTGGGCATCCACGATCACGGCTGGCAGCTCGGCCATGGCGGACAATCCCAGCATCTCCACCATGAGAGAAAATCCAGGTCCCGAGGTGGCGGTCATCGCCTTCTTGCCGGCAAAGGAGGCACCCAAGACCGTCCCTAGGGCAGCGATCTCGTCCTCGGTCTGGATCACCACCCCGCCGGCCTTGGGAAGCTCCTTGGCCAGAAACTCCAGGATCGTGCTGGCCGGGGTGATGGGGTAGCCGGCGTAGACCTTCAGCCCCGCGGCGATCGCTCCTAGGCAGAGGGCCTCGTTGCCGGAGAGGACCAGGCGCGGCTGTCGGCCACTTGGGGCAATCCTCACCGCGTCGGCCTTCTGAATGTGTTCCCGGACGTAGCGCGCGCCGGCCTCCAGGGCCTGAACGTTCTTTCCGAGAACCTGCTCCCCCTTGCGGCCGAACTTCTCGCGGATCAGGCCTTCCAGTTTCTGTCTAGGCACCCCGAAGAGCTCGCTCAAGGCCCCCAGCGCCACCATGTTCTTGGTGAGCCGAACCCCGATTTCCTCCGCAGCGATCTTGTTGAAGGGAATCGGGTAGGCAATGATTCCCGGATCCTCCTTCGGGGTGAAGTCGGAGCTGTCGAAGAGCAGAATGCCGCCGGCCTTCAGCTCCCGGATGTGACGGCTGTACGCCTCCTGGTTGAAGGCGATCAGGACATCCACCTGGTCGCCCCGAGAAAGGAGGAGGTTCCGGTCGGCGACACGGATCTGGATCATCGCATGGCCCCCCTTGATCTCGGCTGGATAGCTGCGGAAGGTGTAGATCTCCAGCCCCGACCGGGCGCAGGCCAGCGTAAAGAGGTCCCCTGTCGAGATGACCCCCTCGCCGCCTTCTCCTCCGAATCTAAAGACGTAATCGCTCATGGAAAAGTTTTCAACAGTTGGTGCCAGGCACCATTGTTAATAACTTGTGCTTGGTGTTCCAATCGTCCAATTCCCGCGTGAAGTACTTCACCCGGATCTTCTTGTACTCCTTCGTCGAATAAAGGATCGCGTAGTCCGTGATCCCGGTCTTGGCCGAGATCGCCTCCACCACCGCCTTGCATTCAGGTCCGGTGCGCGCGTGAATCATCGTAAAGATCGTATAAGGCCAATCCTCGTAGGTGGG
>CAYJSX010000186.1:2204-3613 GCA_964372575.1 uncultured Planctomycetia bacterium | reverse complement strand
CCCGACGGTCAGAGATAGACACCTCCAACAGGTAGGCCACCGGTTGGGGCTCCCTGGGGATGGTTACGTAAACCAAGACCGTCTGGGAAGAAATCTGCGCCGCCTGAAACGGGCCCAGGCGATGGCGCGGGGAACCCTGCAGGTCGGCCAGGAGCGAAAAGAGGTTCGGGATCACCTCGTTGATCTTGGCCGTTGGGGCGATGTACCGCTTCAAGATCTCGGCCGCGGGCCTGGTCTGGAGATCCCGCAGAAAGGCCTCCGTCACCCGGGCGGCCAATCGGGTGGGGGCAATTCGAATCGAAACCGGCGTCCGGTACCGCAGAAAATCCCCCCGGGAGATGTCGAGGTAGCTGACCCGTTTTAAGTCGGTGACAAAGCCGGACCAGCTGAACTCCAAGTGGCTGGGCTCATCCCGGGCCACCAGGGTGTAGAACTCGATCTTCGCGTCGGTCGAAAGGGACACCCGACGCAGGGCGAGTGACACATCCTCGATCGCCTCCAGGCCCTCGGCGGAGAATTGGGGATTTTGGGCGGCTTCCTCGATCTCGGCATCGGTCGCTTCGGCCGGGAGATTTTTATAGAGGCCATGGACCGGGATCAAGACCCCGATCGTCGTCTCCACGAGGGCCACCTGAACAGGGACCTTGTACTCTTCGGCAGACAGGCGGATGACCGACTCCACCACCTTGTCCTTCGGGTAGGTGGGCCCGCAGGAAGCGAGAAATACAGCTATAAGCGGTAAGCCGTAAGCTGTAAGAAAAGCAGCCCTAAGCGGTAAGCGGTAAGCGGTAAGCCAAAACTTTTCTTGCTTATCGCTTGAAGCTGAAAGCTTAGAACTTTTTGTTCTCATCTTTTTTGCTTTTGCTTATAGCTTACAGCTTACAGCTGCTTTTTCATGGCGGCGAGCTGGGTGCGGGACTTTCCAAACTCAGTGAAGATCGCTTCGATATCGTCGTACTCGAGCTCCTCCTTCTTCAGGAGCTCCTTGGCAAACCGGTCCAGGACCGGCCGCTCGCGGACCAAGAGCTTCTCCACATCGTCGGCGCAGGCCCGGACGATGGCATTGGTCTCGGCATTGAGCTCGGCCTTCACCGCCTCAGAGAGCTGGCTCTCGGGCAACGCGGTATAGTCGCCGATGTATTTGGAGCCCATCCCCATGCGCCAAACCATCGCATGGGCCCGGGACGTGGCGTTCTGGAAGTCGGAGGCCACACCATCTGAGGTGACCCCAACCACCAGCTTCTCCGATACATAGCCAGCCAGGGAGACCTTGATGTCGGCCAGCAGCTTATCGCGGCTTTGGGTGTGAAACTCCTCCCGGGGGTTGTGGTGCACCACCCCCAAGGTCTCCCGGCGGGCAATGATGGAGGCCTTGAAGACGTCGTCGGTGGGATGGAGCATGTAGAGGA
>CAYJSX010000186.1:0-2194 GCA_964372575.1 uncultured Planctomycetia bacterium | reverse complement strand
GCCACGAGGCGCCGCTCTGCCTCGCTCATCTGCTTGCGGTGCTTGATCCCCAGCTCGATCCGCTCCAGCGCCTCGGAGATGTCGTCGTAGGCGATCCGATCCCGCTGGTTTCGGGTGGCGATGAGGGCGGACTCCTTGACAATGTTCTCGATCTCAGCCGGCGTTTTGTAGACGGTCCGCCGGGCCAGGCGTGCCATGTCGATGGCGGGATCGACCTGGACCTTGGAGAGGTAGTAGCGGAAGACCTTCTCCCGGCCCTCGAGGTTCGGGCGGTCCACATAGATCTTCCGGTCAAACCGGCCCGGCCGAAGCAGGGCGACATCCAACACCTCTTCCGCCGCGTTGGTGGCGCCGATCACCAGGACATTCTCCTGCCGCCCCTGCAGGCCGTCCATCTCCACGAGGAGGGAGTTGAGGGTGGAGTCGTGTTCCTGTCCTCCCAGCCAGCTGAAGGCCCGCTTGCGGCCCATGGCATCCAGCTCATCGATGAAGACGATGCAGGCCCCCCGCGCGTAGGCGAGCCGCCTGGCGTTCTTGAACAGCTTTCGGATTCGGCTGGAACCGACCCCCACAAAGATCTCCACAAAGTCGCTGGCGGCCAGGGAGAGGAACGGAATTCCCGCCTCGGTGGCAATCGCCTTGGCGAGGTATGTCTTGCCGCAGCCCGGCGGCCCCTGCATGAGGATCCCCCGCAGGATCTTGCCCCCCACCTTCTTTAAGCGGGTCCGGTCTTTAAGAAGCTGCACCACCTCCATCGCCTCTTCCTTGGACTCGTCGATGCCGATCACGTCGCTGAAGTGGATGTTCACCTGCTGGCCCTTTACCCCCTTGCTCTTCTGCCGGGAGAAGAGCCCGAACAAAAGGGAGACATAGATGAGGGCCGAGATGACCGAACCGAGGATGAGTGACAAGAACCAGATCGGCATGGTGGCCAGCTGCTGATTCCGGTAAAACGATTCCAGCTGGGCCATGCCGTACCAGGAGACGCCCAGCAGCAGCAGGATCGCCGCCGCGACCGAAACCCCCAACCAGTGATCCTGCAGGAAGATCAAGATCCGACGCAGCCATAATCGAAAGATCATGCCTTTTACCTCTTCTTTCTTCCCTTTTTGAGCTGAAGGAGTTTGAGCTTCAGCTGTTCCACCTGTTGGACCTGTGTGGACTTCGTTAAAGAGAGGGCCTTTTCCCACGCCTGCCGGGCCTCCTCAGACAGTCCCAACGCCAAGTATACCTCACCCAAATGATCAAATACCTCCGAATCCGGCAGACGCCCCGAGGCCCCCTGGAGGATCGGCAGGGCCTCCGTGGGCTGGCCCAACTTGAAGGTGATCCAACCCAGGGTGTCCAGAAAGGCCCCGTTGTCCGGATCGGCCTCCAAGGCCTTTTCCACGAGCATGAGCGCCTCCGTAAGCCGCATCCCCTCCTGCGCGTAGAGGTAGGCCAAGCCGTTTAAGGCCTCGGGGTCTTCCGGGGAAAGCCCTAGGGCACTCTGGTAGGCCTTCTCGGCATCCCGCCAACGGGCCTGGTCGTGAAAAAGCCGCGCCATAAAGAGGTACGGATCAGACTGCCCTGCTCCGCCAGAAACCGCCTCCCAGTAGGCCTTCTCAGCCGAGGCGTAATCCCCTCCCTTCTCATAGGCCAGCCCCAGGGTAAGCCAAAGGTCAACCGCAGTCCCCTCCAGGTTCTCAAAGGCCAGGGCCGTCCGCGCAAGCCCGACCGCCTCCTGCCAGCGACCCTGTTCAATCCGGACGGTCGCTATCCTCAAGTACCCCTGCGCGTCGCGGGGCCGGTAGCTTAAATACCGGGCCATCCATTCGGCCGATTCCTCCAGATTGCCCAGCCGATAAGCCAAGCCCGAGAGATGGTCCATCAGGCGCACCTGGGAGGGTTCTTGCTCCAGGCATCGGACAAACTCCTCCCGGGCAGATGCCATGTCCCCACTGAGCTCCAGGCAAACGGCCAGCCCCAGTCGGGCCTCCTGGTGGGTGGGATCCAGTTCGACCGCCCCTTTGAGATGTCGAATCGCGTCCGGCCATTGTCCGGCCTTGGCGTAAATCACGCCGGTTTTGATTTGGGCCGTGGTTACGGGTTAGCGCTGGAAAACGCTGCCCGGCCGATGGGCTGGGCGCAGTCGATTGCGCTGCGCGGCAGAGATTTCTTCCAGACGGTTGATAAAGCGAATGGAGGAATCTGG
>CAYJSX010000185.1:0-3663 GCA_964372575.1 uncultured Planctomycetia bacterium | reverse complement strand
CTCCTCGGTCACCGGCCGGTCCAGCCAAAGATTCACAGAGATGATCGGTGAGGTTGAGAAGCGGTTCAGGTTTCGAAGGGCCGGGTCGGCGGCCTTGACCTCTTCCGGCAGAATCCGCGACAGGGCCGAGGGAGGCAAGGCGCTGATCACCACCTCGCCGCTTAAGGAAGAGCCGTCGGCCAACCGCACCGACGTCACCCTGGAATCCTTCACCGTCAGACCGGCCACCGGCGCGTTGAGCCGGATTTCGCCGCCCTTTTCCTCGACAATTTGGTGGGCGCGGCGGACGTAAAGATCGCTTAAGCCCACGCGAGGCATGCCCAGCCGACCCTTCAAGGCCGGCCCGGTCAGGAGAAGGCGCAGGACCGCCATCAAACCAGACACAGAAGCCCGGTTGGGAGAATCGTTGAGCGTCGCGATGGCCAGCGGATTCCAGAAAATCCTCCGGCTCCTCTGCGACTGGCCTAAACGGCTCAGCCATTCTTCCACCGTCTCGGTGTCAGACACCGCCTGGGTGTCTGACACCGCTTTTAAAACCCTCCTGAAGTTCCACTTGTCTGCCAGCGACAAAGAGGAGAGCTTGGCCATTCCAGCCCAAAGGTGCCAGGGGACCGGCAGGGCCGGGCAATCGAGCCGGCTCATCCGGCCTCCCACCTCGACAAACGAGACCGACAGCCGATCCTGGAAGATCATCTGATCTTCGGTTCCAAGCCGCTTCAAGAATCGGAGGGTCGCCTCATAGCCGGCGAGGAACAGGTGCTGGCCGTTGTCCACCACCTCCCCGGTGGCCGGGTCCAGGAAGGAGCGGGCCCGCCCCCCGAGGGAGTTCCGGGCCTCCAGCACCGTAACCTTTAAACCGGCGTCCGCCAGCGCCACCGCCGCCCTCAAGCCCGCAAATCCCCCGCCGATCACAACGACGTGAACAGGGGTCATAAGGAGGGAAAGAGAGCCCCCTTCAGGGCGAGGGAGATTTTCTCGGCGGTGGGAAGGCGGATCGGCTCGGAAAGGAAGGCGCCGTCGGATTGGGCGATCCGCTGAAGCAGCCGCCGGTAGACCGCGGCCATCGCCAGGGCCGGCGCAAG
Organism: uncultured Planctomycetia bacterium; assembly: GCA_964372575.1. Classification (GTDB taxonomy): domain Bacteria; phylum Omnitrophota; class Gorgyraeia; order 1-14-0-20-64-10; family 1-14-0-20-64-10; genus JACOVG01. The sequence continues at coordinate 2,581 of CAYJSX010000185.1, read as the reverse complement.
GGCCCATCGGTCCCGCGGCGTGACCAGGGAATACGCCTTGGCAAAATAGCCGCGTGCCCTATCGCACTCAAACTCCACCAGACCCGGTACCATTTCCGGAAGTGCAGGGTTCGCGAAGCGCTTGAGATCTTCCTCGGGGAGATAGATCCGGTCTCTCTGGGCATCGGCCGCCACATCCCGCAGGATATTGGTGAGCTGAAAGGCTGTTCCCAGGGCGATGGCGAATTCATCGCTCTTGGGATCGCGGCATCCAAAGATCCGCACCGCCACCAGCCCCACCACCCCGGCCACCCGGTAGCAATATTGCTGAAGCTCCTCCCACGTACCATACCGGCGCTTCTTAAGGTCCCACTCCATCCCTACGATCAGATCTTCCAGGAATTTTCTGGGTATCTCATACCGCCTCACCACCGGTGCCAGGGCCCGGCCGATGGGGTGTGCCGGATTTCCCTCATAGCAGGCGGCCACTTCGCTTCGCCACTGGGCCAGTTCTTCGCGCGCCTGCCCCGCCGGCTCGGCCTCATCCACGCAATCGTCCACCGCCCGGCAGAAGCTGTAGACAGCGAACATCGCCTGCCGTCGGGCCGGGGGCAGCAGCCAGAGGGCCTGGTAGAAGTGGCTGCCGCTGGCGCTGGCCTTTCTGCGACAGTAAGCGGCCGATCCATCGCTCCCATTCATGGCCAGGGCCCTCAGGCCGATCCCTGCCTTATCCATCCACCCCAAGGCAGGACGCTGAAGGCTTCTCCTCGCCCGCGCTGCGGCGGCCCTGTTTAAGATCGTCATCCCTCCAAGCCAAGTGGCTCTCAACTCCCAGCGAAGCCGGCCGTGGACCAGAGAGGGCAGCGGCTCTCCTTGATAGAAAAGTTCCCGGGTGAAATCGGCCGCCTCCCGCATGAGGGCGGTAAAGTCCCCCGACGGCCTGCCTTGAAAGAGCGATTCCTCCGAAACGCCGTGGCGGCGAAGCAGCTCTTGAGGCAGGTAAATCCTTCCCTTGGCCAGGTCGATGGCCAGATCCTGCCAGAAGTTGGTGAGCTGAAGGGCGGTGCAGATCTGGTCCGAGAGGGTGTGGAGCTGGGGTTCCTGGTATCCAAAAAGAAGCAAAACCAGGCGGCCCACCGGGTTGGCCGAGTAGCGGCAGTAATTTTCCAGGAGATCTTCCCAAGTGGCGTAACGCTTGACCGTCACGTCCCGCTCGAAGGCAGTCAGGAGGTCATCCAGCAGTTGAACCGGCAGGTTGAATTTGCGGATGGTGTCGGCCAGAGCAATGAAAATCGGATGAGGATGTTGGGGTCTGACCCCAGTCCTTTTGCGGGACGGCGTGCCAGGTTTTAACCTGGCACCCCCCGAAATTTCCGTAAGCGCCTCGCCCCACTCCTTTAACCAGGCCAGCGCCTTTTCAGGGTCCTTCTCCTCATCGGAAAAGTCGTCGGCCGAACGGGCAAAGGCGTAAACCGCCGCCACGTGGGGCCGCAGGGCCGCTGGCAGCAGCCCCGAGGCCACCGGGAAGTTCTCGTAGTGGCGGACCGTGAGCCACAGGCAGTATCGGTACGCTTGTTCTAGGGAAGACATGGCAGGAGATTTATTATAACATCGGTCTCCGTTGACGAGGTAAGGATGGAATGATAGTCTGATGGTCGTGAAGGCTGCAGTCTACCGCGGCCCCAACGACGTCCGGATTGAGGAAATTCCCCTTCCTTCTTTAGAAGCTGGCGAGCTCCTCATCAAGGTCAACGTCTGCGGGGTCTGCGGGACCGATTTAAAGAAGATCACCCACGGCGATCTGCCCCCGCCCCGCGTCTTCGGCCACGAAGTGGCCGGACAGGTGGAATCGGTGGGCTCAGGAATCACCCGATGGAAGCCGGGCGACCGGGCCCTCTTCTTCCACCACATCCCATGCCGAAATTGCTCCTTCTGCCGCGCCAAGAATTACGCCCAGTGCCCCCAGTACAAGCGGGTCGGCACCACGGCAGGATTCGAGCCGGCCGGCGGTGGATTTTCTGAATTCGTAAAGGTGAAGGATTGGATCGTCCGGGAGGGACTCGTCCAGATTCCCGACGGGGTGGAAGACGAGGTCGCCTCCTTTGTGGAACCGGTCAACACGTGTCTGAAAGGAATAGAAAAAGCCGGAATCGGATCCGGCAGCCGGGTTCTGATCTTGGGTTCCGGCCCGGTGGGGCTGATCCTCCTTCAACTAGCTCGTCTCAAGGGAGCCGCCGTCTCGGTGGTCGATCCCATTCCAGAGCGGCTGCGCTTGGCCAGGACACTCGGCGCGCAGGAAACCTCCTCCCCTGAACAGCTCGCCAAAGAGAGTTTCGATGTCGCCTTGGTGGCTGCCGCCTCTGGCCAGGTGGTGCAATCGGCCCTGGATGCGGTCCGGCCGGCCGGAAGAGTCGTTCTGTTTGCGCAGACCCGTGTGGGGGACTTGGCCCCTGTTGATTTGGGCCAGATCGGCAGACTGGAGAAGGAGCTGATCGGCAGCTACAGCGCCTCGGTGGACCTCCAGGAAGAGTCGGCCCGTCTGGTCTTTAGCCGGGCCATCCAGGTCAAGATGCACGGCGAGTCGTACCGGAAGAAAATACTC
>CAYJSX010000184.1:0-3663 GCA_964372575.1 uncultured Planctomycetia bacterium | reverse complement strand
GCTCAGGACGAACGGAGACGAAGGACTCAGGACGAACGGGGCCGAAGGGCTCAGGGCGAACGGGGCCGAAGGGCTCAGGACGAACGGGGCCGAAGGGCCCAGGGCGAACGGGGCCGAAGGGCTCAGGGCGAACGGGGCCGAAGGGCTCAGGGCGAACGGAGCCGAAGGGCTCAGGGCGAACGGAGCCGAAGGGCTCAGGGCGAACGGGAAACGTAACAAGATTTACCACGTTTGTATTAGACCAAAGATTCGCCGCCGTCAATGACCAGCACCTGGCCGGTCATGTGGTCGGAGGCCTTCGAAGCCAGAAAAACGATGGCGCCTGCCAGCTCATCGGGCTGGGCATAGCGGCCGGAAGGGATCCGGGAAAGATATTCCTTGAGGTTCTTCTCGTCCTTGAGATATTCCTTGGTCATGTCGGTGGCCACCATGCCAGGCGCCAGGCAGTTCACCTGAACGCCGGCCCGGCCCAGTTCAATCGCCATCACCCGGGTCATCTGGATCACGGCCGCCTTGGAGGCGCAGTAGGCAATCGCCTCAGGGCTCCCGCGCAGGCCCAACACCGAGGAGATGTTGATGATCTTGCCCGAGCGCTGCTTGAGCATGTGCCTGGCTACCTCTTTGGCCACGAGGAAGGCCCCGGTGAGGTTGACCTCCATCACCTTGTCCCAATCCTTTTTAGGGAGCCGGAAGAAATAGGTTCCCTCCCAAACGCCAGCGTTGTTCACCAGGATGTCGACCCGGCCGAAGGCCTTGACTGCCGCCGCGACGAACCTCTTCACTTGGGCCTCGTCGCTCACATCGCCGGCCGCCAGGGCCACCTTCCGGTCAAGCTTCTCAATCTCGCCGGCCGTGGCCTTGAGCGAGTCGGCCGCGCGCGCGTTGAGGGCAACATCGCAGCCGGCCTGGGCCAAAGCAACCGCCACCGCCTTGCCGATGCCGCGGGAGGCGCCGGTCACGAGGGCTGTCTTGCCGGTCAAGTCAAAGAGGGAGTCCGTTCCTCCGGTCATTCGCGATGCTCCTCCAGATAGCGCTCGCAGTCCATCGCGGCCATGCAGCCCCAGCCCGCAGCGGTCACCGCCTGTTTGTACCGGATGTCGTGGATGTCGCCGCAACCGAAGACGCCAGGGACGGAGGCCTGTGTGCCCTTCTTCAAGAGGAGATATCCTTTTTCATCCAGCTCCACCTGCCCTTTTAAGAAGCCGGTCGTCGGCTCATGTCCGATGGCGATGAAAACCCCTTGGCAGGGGAAATCCTTTTCGGCACCGGTTTTAACATCTTTTAGGCGGACCGAGGTCACCTGCTTGGCAGCCGGGTCTTTAATCTCCACCACCGCGGAATTCCAGATCCAGCCAATCTTGGGATTGGCCCGGGCCTTCTCCTGCATGATCTTGGAGGCCCGCAAGGAATCGCGCCGATGGACAACCGTCACCTTGGAGGCGAACTTCGTGAGGAAGGTCGCCTCCTCCATTGCCGTGTCACCGCCGCCCACCACCACCACTTCTTTCTCCTTGAAGAAGAACGCATCACAGACCGCGCAGGCGGAGACGCCGTGGCCGACGAGCGCCTTCTCGGAAGGTAGCCCTATGAATTTGGCCGAGGCGCCGGTGGCCACAATCAGGGCGCGGGCCTTAAACGATTGCCCCTCCGCCTCTACGGTGAAGGGGCGATTCCGCACGTCAACCCGTGTGGCGTCGCCGGCGATAAAGCGGGTCCCAAAGCGGGCGGCCTGCTTCTTCATCTTTTCCATGAGCTCCGGCCCTTGAATCCCTTCGGGAAACCCGGGATAATTCTCCACATCGGTGGTGATCGCGAGCTGCCCGCCCGGAGAGGCGCCCTCGACCAGGAGAGGATTGAGGTTGGCCCGGGCGGCGTAAATGGCGGCGGTTAAGCCGGCACAGCCGGAGCCCAAAATAATTACATTCTCGATGCCCGTCATTGCAGTCTATCCATTATAATGGTTGAAACCATGGGGTGCCAGGCCTTAGACCCGGCACCCTTAACGAGGAGGAAAAGCGATGCCTGACCTCTACAGCAACATTCACCTGGTCGTTCGATGGCTGCACGTGATCGCCGGAATTACTTGGATTGGACATCTCTACTTCTTCAACTTCGTGAACGTCCCCCTGCAGGGGGCCTTGGACGACGCCGCCAAGAAAGCGGTTAACCCCCAGCTCATGCCCCGGGCCCTCTGGTGGTTCAGGTGGGGAGCGATGATCACCTTCCTGGCCGGATTAACCCTCTTTGTGCTAACTTACTTCTACACCCCAGGCGTAGGCCTGGGCGCTACGAGCCTTCTCATGGAAACCGGCCGAATGACCCAGCGGGCCATGTGGATTCTCTTTGGGATGCTTTTGGGGACTGTCATGTGGTTCAACGTCTGGTTCGTCATCTGGCCCATCCAGAAGAAGCTCTTGACCGGAAAGGCCTCGCCGGCGGAAGCTCCTGCTCTGCGCAAGAAGGCGCTCCTGACCTCACGGATCAACACCTTCTTATCCGGCCCGATGCTCTTTGGGATGCTGGCCCCTTCTCACTACGGGGCCATCAGCTTCCCGGCGCTGGGGCTGGTCGTGGGCTTGAGTGTACTCGCCATCTGGGCAAGCATCCGCTCCTCTTACAAGGTCGGAAAGGTAAGAGTTTAGCCGCCGGAGACAGCGACGAGGTCGTCATTGCGAACGACCAACGGGAGTGAAGCAATCTCTCTTTAAAAACGAGATTGCGTCGTCGCTGTCGCTCCTCGCAATGACGGGAATACCTCTCAAACCGCTAAATAGATACTCGGAAAGCTTAGCTAAACAGCGGCGTTAAGACTTCCACCAGTTGAGGGTGGATGGCAGGATTGCCGGCGGTGATGTTGCCGCTTTCAAGGTAGCGGTCGCCCCCAAAGAAATCGCTCACCCTGCCGCCGGCCTCGGTGACGAGCAAAGCGCCGGCCGCCATATCCCACGGGGAAAGGCACATCTCCCAGAAGCCGTCCATCCGCCCGCAGGCGGTGTAGGCCAGATCCAGCGCCGCCGAGCCGGCCCGCCGGATGATCCCTGTTTTAAGGAAGATCCGCCGGAAAGAGGCGAGATACAGATCAATCTTACCCTTGCCACGTACCGGAAACCCGGTGGCGAGGAGGGTATCGGAAAGCTTGCGTACCTTGGAGACGTGGATCGGGCGGCCGTTTAACCGGGCCCCCTCGCCTCGGCAAGCGGTAAAAAGCTCGTTTCTTAAAGGATCAAAGACAACCCCCACCTCCAGCTTCCCCTCTCTCGCAAGCGCCAAGGAGACACAGAAGGCCGGGAACCGGTGGATGTAATTCGAGGTTCCGTCCAGCGGATCCACCAGCCATTGAAACGGGGCGGCCTTGGCCTGCGGCGAAGACTCCTCGGCCTTGATCGAGTGCTCGGGGAAGGCTTTCTTCAAGACCCGGATGATCGCCGCCTCGGAGGCGTGATCCACCGCCGTCACCCAATCGGTGCCGCCCTTGCGGCGGACCTCCGAGGACTGGAGCTTGCCCAGTCGGGCCATCAGGATCTTGCCGCCGGCCTGGGCGGCCTCGACCGCCGCCGATAGATAGCGCGCCGACTCCCTCAATTCTTAACTCTTAACTTTTCACTCTTAGTATCTATTTAGCGGTTTGAGAGGTATTCCCGTCATTGCGAGGAGCGACAGCGA
>CAYJSX010000183.1:0-3682 GCA_964372575.1 uncultured Planctomycetia bacterium | reverse complement strand
GCGGGATGGAGTACATGGCCACCGCCTGCTCCCACTACGACGTGGACCGCTTCGGGGCAGGGTTCCCCCGCTTCTCACCCCGGCAGGCCGACGTCCTGTTTGTGGTGGGGACGATCAGCCACAAGATGGCGCCGGTCTTGAAAAGGATCTACGACCAGATAACCGAGCCCAAGTGGGTGGTGGCCTTTGGGGTCTGCACCTGCACCGGCGGCTTTTACGACAATTACGCCACCGTCATGGGGATTGACACGATCATTCCGGTGGACGTTTACATCCCCGGCTGCCCTCCGCGCCCTGAGAACGTCTTGGACGGGCTGATCAAGCTTCAGGAGAAGATTCAAGCTCAGCATTCCGGCAGGCCGGCCCCTCCAGCACAGAGATTCTATGGGCCCAAGCCCACTGTGTGAGGCGCTGGCCGCCCGTTTCCCGGAGGCGGTCATCGCCTGGCACACCTATCGCAGCGATGCCACAGCGACGATCCACCGGGAGCATCTTCTTAAAGTGGCCCGCGCCTTAAGGGAAGACGCCGCTTTCCAGATGAACATCCTCATGGATCTGACGGCGGTCGATTACCTTACCTTTGGAAAGAGGCCGCCTGCCCTTGGGGCCTTCTTTTCTTCCGGGGTGGCTGTGAATCCTCCCCACCAGATTCCGGACGCCGAGCCCTGGCCAGGCCCTGCGACCCCTGCCCGCTTCGAGGTGGTTTACCACTTCTTCTCCTGGCCGCTTTCGCACCGGCTGCGCCTCAAGGTGCCGGTGGAGGAGAAGGACCCCACCGTCGATTCCCTCACCCCCCTTTGGGAATCGGCCAATTGGTTTGAGCGGGAGGTCTGGGACATGTTTGGCATCTCCTTTCGAGGGCATCCGAACTTGAAGAGGATCCTCATGTACGAGGGGTTCGTAGGGCACCCCTTGCGCAAGGATTATCCGGTGAACAAACGCCAGCCCTTGATCGGCCCGGTAAATTGACATGAGGCCAGAACTTACGGAACGCAGCGACGTAAGTTCCCCGGCCGAATGTCATCCCGAGGCCCCTCCCCAGAGGGGCCGAGGGATCTCAAGAGGCGAGATTGCTTCGGCCCCTGGCGGGGCCTCGCAATGACGGAGCGGCCTTTGGAAACCCGCGACATGCTGCTCAACGTGGGGCCGGCCCACCCGGCCATGCACGGGATCATCCGGATCATCACCCAACTGGAGGGGGAGGTGATTCGGGATGCCGAGGTGGAGATCGGCTACCTGCACCGGGGTTTTGAGAAGATGTCCGAGGAGGTCCCCTACAACGGGGTGATCCCTTACGCCGACCGCCTCAACTACGTTTCCCCCTTGATCAACAACATGGGGTACTGCATGGCGGTGGAGAAGCTCCTGGGCCTTACGGTGCCGGAGCGCTGCCATTACATTCGGGTGATGACGTCGGAGATCTCCCGCGTGTGCGACCATCTGACCTGCGTTGGGGCCAGTGCCATGGAGCTGGGGGCCTTTACCGTCTTCCTTTACACGATTAAGGCCAGGGAATTTCTCTGGGAGCTGGTGGAAGGGGTGACCGGCGCGCGTCTGACCGTCTCTTACTGCCGCGTGGGAGGGGTGAAGGCCGATTTACCTCAGGGCTTTGCCCAGCGCTGCCAAGAGGCGATCCGCCAAACCCGCGAGGTCCTGAAGGAGGTGGACAAGCTCCTCACCCGAAACCGGATCTTCGTGGACCGGATGAAGGGAACAGGCAAGATCACCCCCGAGGAGGCGATCTCCTACGGGGTCACGGGTCCTTTTTTAAGGTCCACCGGGGTGAGCTACGATGTTCGAAAGGCCCAGCCTTATTCCATCTACGATCGGCTGAGCTTCGAGGTGCCGTTGGGAATCCACGGAGACAACCTGGATCGTTACTGCGTTCGGATGGAGGAGATGGAGCAGTCCTTAAGGATGGTGGAGCAGTGCCTGGCGCAGATGCCTCCAGGCCCGGTCCTGGTGAGCCCTGAAACCGGCAAGGAGATTCCGGCGGCCGAGATGGTGGACAAGGGAAAGATCGGAGCGATCCATGAGATCGCCGGCCGAACCGCGGTCACCGATCCCACCTTGGAAGGCGCAGACCAGTCGGTCTATCCGGGCATCGCTGCCCCTGAAAAGAGGGTCTTCCTGCCGCCCAAGGAAGACACCTACGGAAACATCGAAGGGCTGATGCAGCATTTTAAGCTGGTCATGTTTGGCCATGGGGTCAGGCCGCCCAAGGGAGAGGTTTACTTTCCAGTGGAAGGGGCCAATGGGGAACTGGGTTTCTACGTAGTCAGCGACGGCTCGGACAAGGCCTACCGGGTAAGGGTGAGGCCGCCCTGCTTTACGATCATGGCCGCCCTGCCTCGGTGCTTAAAGGGAGACATGATGGCCGACATGGTGCCCACCTTTGGGTCGGTCAATATGATCGGCGGCGAGCTCGATCGCTAGAATGGACTTTAGCGCGCTGGACGCCCAAGCCGATCTGATCATCCGGCGGTATGAAGAGCGGCAGGCGGCGATGCTGCCCCTGTTGTGGCTGGTGCAGAAAGAGGTCGGCCTTATCCCGCCCGAGGGGGAGGCCTGGGTGAGCAAGAAGCTCGGGGTGGCCCTCTCCCACGTTCGCGAGGTGGTTTCGTTCTACACGATGTTCCGGACCAAGCCAGTGGGCAAGCATCACATCCAGGTTTGTGTCAGTCTGCCATGCCTGCTGAAGGGGGCCCGCGGGGTCTTGGCCCAGTTGACCGAGCGGCTGGGTGTCGGGGCAGGCGAGACAACCCCCGACGGCAAGGCAACCCTTTCCACCGTGGAGTGCCTGTGCGCCTGCGAGATCGCCCCGATGGCCCAGGTCAATGAGCGCTACGTGGGGCCCCTTACGCCGCGGGCGATAGAGGAAGTCTTGAACGCGGCGTCAGACACCCGCTCTTCAAAAAGGGGTCTGACCCCCTTAGAACAGGGGTCAGACCCCAACAGCCTTCACGTCTCCACCGATGGGCCTGTTCTCTCGAAGCGCTTCAAGAACGCCGAGGGAACCTGGTTTGACGCCTACGTGGCTGATGGGGGCTATGAGGCGGCCCGGAAGGCGTTGACCTCTATGACCCCTGGCCAGGTGACCGAAGAGGTCTTAAGGTCTAACCTGCGCGGATTGGGCGGGGCCGGCTTTCTCACCGGCAGGAAATGGGGCTTTGTGCCCAAGGGCACCTTAAAACCGATCTTCCTGGTGGTCAACGCCGATGAAGGGGAGCCCGGCACCTTCAAGGATCGGTACCTCTTGGAGAGGGACCCGCACGCCCTGCTGGAGGGGATGATCATCTCCTCCTACGCGATCGGCTCTCACAAGGCGTACGTCTACATCCGGGGGGAATATTTCCGCCCGGCCGCCCGTTTTGCCAAGGCGGTGGAGGAGGCCTACGCCAAAGGTTGGCTGGGAAAAAACATTCAGGGGACCGGCTTTGATCTGGAGGTGGTGATCCATCACGGGGCAGGGGCCTACATCTGCGGAGAGGAGACGGCCCTCCTCACCTCCCTCGAAGGGGGGAAGGGCTTCCCGAAGTTAAGGCCCCCCTTCCCGGCGGTCTCTGGCCTCTTCAAGTGTCCAACCATCGTCAACAACGTGGAGACCCTGGCCTGTGTTCCACCGATCATCCGCCAGGGGGCCGAATGGTTCGCCAAGCTGGGAACGGCCAAACAGGGAGGA
>CAYJSX010000182.1:0-3686 GCA_964372575.1 uncultured Planctomycetia bacterium | reverse complement strand
CTTAACCGCCATCGTGGTCTATGGCCACCAACCCTCTGCCTCTACACAGACGATGCCTGCTGCTTCTGCCATCTCTACCGCCATCAAGCAGCTTAACCCTACCCTCAAGACGATTTTGGTCGGTGGCCATGTCGCCGCCCTTCCAGAGCGTACCTTAAGGGAAGAATCGTGCGACTTCGTCTCCGGCGGCGAAGGTCCCATCACCCTCTTTGAACTCCTCCAAGCCCTCTCCTCCACCCAGCCGGATGACCTGACCAAGGTTCGAGGGCTCTACTACCGGGATAATGGCGCCATCGCCTCTAACACCCCCGCCCCCTTCGTCCAGAACCTGGATACCGAGATGCCCCAAATGAGTTGGGACCTCTTGCCCATATCCAAATACCGGGCCCACAACTGGCACTGTTTTGGCGACTTAAAACGCCAGCCCTACGCCTCCCTCTACACCACCTTGGGCTGCCCCTACCACTGCTCCTTCTGCTGCATCCAGGCCCCCTTCAAGGAGGGGGAGAGGCTCCAGGGCCTGAAGGCCTCGGTCAACTCCTACCGCTACTTCTGCCCTACCAACATCGTCAACCAGCTCGAACACCTCACCCACGCCTACGGCCTCCGCAACGTCAAGATCGCAGACGAGATGTTTGTCTTAAACCCCAGGCACGTTCTGGCCATCTGTGAGGGTATCATCGAGCGCAAACTGAATCTCAACCTCTGGGCCTACGCCCGGGTCGATACCGTCCGGGACAACATGCTCGATAAACTCAAGGCCGCTGGCTTTAACTGGCTGGGCTTCGGCGTGGAATCAGCCAGCGAGAGGGTAAGAGACGAGGTTCGAAAAGGTTTTGACCAGGAGGAGATCTTCCGAACGCGAAAGAAGGTTGAAGAGGCAGGCATTTATTTTGGAGCCAACTACATCTTTGGCCTACCTGAAGATGATTTAGAAACGATGCAGGCAACCCTAGATTTGGCCTTAGCGCTTAACACCGAGTATGCGAACTTCTACTGCGCCATGGCCTACCCCGGCTCGAGGCTCTACCAACAAGCCCTTCAGGAGGGATGGCCTTTACCTAAGAGCTGGTCTGGTTATTCCCAGCATTCACAGGACACGCTGCCTTTGCCCACCAAACATCTGGCTGCCTCAGAGGTTCTTTGCTTCCGAGACAAGGCCTTTCAGACCTACTTTTCTTTTCCACCCTATCTTAAGAGGATAGGGCACAAATTTGGCCCTGAGACCATCAAAGACATCACGGCGATGACCGCCTGCCAATTGGTCAGGAAGTATGCCTAAGGATCCCTTTGTTATTCAGGCAAAAAACTTGAGTAAGCTTTACCGAATAGGACCTCGGGAGCGCTACAAGGCGCTGCGCGACTCCCTGGGAGAGGCAATCAGCATTCCACTCCGACTCCGCAGGGCCAACCCAAGCAGTCAAGGCTCGAGATCAAATTTGATATGGGCCCTTAAAGATGTCTCTCTCGAAGTCAAACGGGGCGAAGTCCTGGGAATCATTGGACCCAACGGAGCCGGGAAGTCGACACTCCTTAGAATCCTTTCCCGGATTACTGAACCCACACAAGGGTGGGCTCAGATACGGGGCCGGGTAGGTTCACTGTTGGAGGTGGGAACCGGATTTCATCCCGAGCTTACCGGTCGGGAAAATATCTTCTTAAGCGGTGCCATCTTAGGGATGAAGAAGGCAGAGATTGACCGTAAATTCGACAGAATCCTTTCCTTTGCCGAGATGGAGCGCTTTGTAGATACGCCGGTGAAACACTATTCTACAGGCATGCAAGTCCGCCTCGCCTTTGCGGTGGGGGCCCACTTGGATCCTGAGATTCTCTTGGTGGATGAGGTGCTGGCGGTGGGAGATGCCCGATTCCAGAAGCAGTGCCTTGGCAAGATGGGGGATGTGGCTCGGGGTGGACGCACCGTCCTCTTCGTGTCCCACAACCTCCAGGCCATCGGTGTCCTCTGTCAGAGGGCCATCTTGCTAAAGAAAGGGAGAATAGAGGCTGAAGGTCCCGCGAGGGAAATAGTTTCTCGGTATTTGTCAGCAGGCAACCAACAGGCAGCCCAAGCGGTGTGGCCCTTTGAACTGGCGCCAGGAACCCCTCCTCATGGAGATGTGGTAAAGCTGCATGCGGTTCGGGTGGTGAATTCGGGGCGGAAGGTTTCATACGATTGGCGTATCGGTGAGCCGATCGGGCTGGAGGTGGAGTTTTGGTGCCTTCGGCCGGTTTCCTTGCTGGTGGGCCTCCAGATCTTTAACGAACAGGGGATGCTTCTCTTCTCAACCTCAGATCTAGAAAACTGGGGTAAATCTGAATTTGAAACGGGCTTTTACCGCTCGACCTGCACCATCCCAGGCCGCCTTCTGATGCCCGGGGCCTATTACGTTACGTTGGGTCTCTCCAGAGGTCCCAACGGCCGGATCGACGTCTACCGTCGGGAGGTCGTCTCTTTTCAAGTGATCGATGACGGAACAGGGCGGGACGGATTTGCCGGCGAATGGAACGGCTTGATCCGGCCCATCCTTCCTTGGTTTCTAGCACGCCTGGATGACATACAGATCCCCAAAGGGCAGCGGTAGGATGCGCCTCGTTTTCCTGACGTACACCTGGGAGGACCTGTCCTTACGCACCGTTGACTTTTGGCTATCCCGAGAGATGGTCAGACGGGGTCACGAGGTGACCTTCGTGACGTTATCTTTAAGCCGCCGCCTTCACTCCGGGCTTCGGGTAGAGGAGGGGGTATCGGTTTTAACCAGTCCGAAGGGTTTTACGGCTCGCCTCTGGACTATGGGCTGGGACCCCATCGACATTTTTTCGCGCCTTTTTCATCTTTTTAGCAGGCCATTTGATGTCTTAGTAGTTCAAGATTTTATGCCCAATGTTTGTCTACCCCTTTTTGCTCTTAAGGGGCGTATTCCTCTTCGATTGGTGCACTGGAGCGACCGATGGGGAGATGGTGCTTCGGCTTTGAAGGCTGGGCGCTTCGCGTTTCAAAAACGCTTGGTTGAACGTTGGGAGAAAGAGATGGTTCTAGCTGCCGATGGGGCCATCGTAGGCGGTCGAAAGATGATGGAGGTGGCCAAAGACTGGGGAGTCCCCGAGAGTTGTCTCTTTTGGCTGCCCCACAGCTGTCAGGTCAGCTTGATCCGTCGCTTGCCAAAGAATGCCGCACGCAAGCGGCTTGGTCTATCCGGCCGCCATCCCATATTGGGCTATGTCGGAAATTCTGTGGGGAGGTTACCCGAATTCTCGCCAGCCTTCAAAGAGGTCCTAGGCCGATACCCCAAGGCCCTCCTTTTATGCATCGGTGCCATTCAACCGGCAGAGCGGGCGAGAATGATCCAGCCGGGTTTAGATTCACAGATTCGGTTTTCCGGGTTTGTTCCCACAGCTGAATTAGAACATTGGCTGGCTTGTGCCGATCTCTTCTTGATGCCCATGAACCCTCATTTGGTCAACGACCATTTTCGGTATCCCGCCAAGCTAAGCGATTATTTAGCGGCTGGGCGACCCATCGTGAGTCCGGACGTTGGAGAGCCAGGAAGGATTCTGCGGGAGGAAGAGGTAGGTTTACTGGTTCGAGGGGACTTGGAAGACCTGGAGGAAAAGATAGGCGAATTGGTGGAGGATCAAGAACTGGCAGAACGGCTTGGCCTGCAAGCGCGCCAAGTGGCAGAGCAACG
>CAYJSX010000181.1:0-3715 GCA_964372575.1 uncultured Planctomycetia bacterium | reverse complement strand
CGGCTCATCGATGCCGGGGCCGTGGGTGTAGCAGGCAAGGATATTGTTGCTTCCGTCAAGTTCTAACAGGATGTCTTCGTTGTCATAGACCAACCGGGTAACGTTAGTCACGGGTCCCTGGACAACCTCTTTCTCAATCCTCCTCCCGAGGCCGTCATATTTGTAATTGACCACTGTGCCGTTGATCAGGGCTCTGACCAGCTTGTTCTCGGCATCATATTCAAACTGGGCGAGCTCTCCAGTTGTCTTGTTGGTTTTTCGGATCTGGTTACCATTGGCATCGTACTGGTAGCGGAAGGTCGCATCCTCCTCTAACTGATTCGCAGCGTTGAATCGAGAGAAACCATTCTGGTTGGAATCGATCCTGTTACCCACAGAATCGTAAACATAGGTCTCGGGGGCTATTGGCAATGGATTGACCGCCTGCACGAGCCGGTTCAGTGTATCATAAGTATAGTTAGCCGTTCCATTATTATCTGCCTTGGACTTTCGATTCCCGACCTTGTCATATGTGTAAGTAAAGGAGTTGCTGGTTGTCGCTCCGAGCTGATGGACCAAGCTTAAAAGCTGAGACGCAGCGTCATAGCTGTAACTCGTCACCACACCATTCCCATGAGTCATCGAGGTCCTACGGCCAAGAGCGTCATAGGCAAGAGATGTTGCCTTACCAGAGGGATTAGTAATGGAAGTCAATCTGTTCAGCGAGTCGTAGGCATAGCTACTAACCCCTCCCTGCGGGTCGGTCATGGTGACACGGTTCCCGTTCAGGTCATAGCCATAGGAGATTGTCTTGGCGGGCGTAGAGAGAGATGAGGCCGTGGTGGAAGTCAGCCTGTTTGCCAGATCGTAGGCCATGGTTACGCTGCTGTCGGGATCGATGACAGAGGTAAGATTACCTACAGAATCGTAGCTAAAACTTGTTACCTGATTCCCAGGCAGGGTCTTTCTGAGGAGGCGATTCAGGGCGTCATAGTTAAATGTGATTGCCTGGAGGTTTCTGTTGTTGGTGGAAGTTAAGTTTCCATTAGCATCATAGCTGAAAGCCTCCGTCAAACCCTGCGGGTTGGTAGAAGAGGCGAGTCGGTCCTGTACATCATAGGTAAAGCTCGTCCTCTGCCCTCCAGTATCCATGACCTCTGTCAGATTCCCTTTGGCATCATAGCTGTAGCGAGTGACGTTCAGCTGGTGGTCCAATACGGAGATAAGCCGGTTAAAGAGGTCGTAGGTAAAGTCCGTTACCCTACCCTCGCTGTCCGTCGATTTTACCACATTTCCGGCCTGGTTGTACTGGAGAGTTGTGGTCCATCCCAGAGGGTCGGTGGTGGTGATGAGGTTTCCCTTAAGATCATAGCTAAAGCTCGTGGTTTTGGCCTGAGGATCGGTGACAGAGGCAAGTAAGCCACGACTATCATAGGTCATCTGAGTTACATTTCCCTGACTATCTCTGATCTGAGTTGGGTTGCCTTTGGGATCGTAGGAGATGGTTGTTGAGTTGCCCTTGGGATCTCTAATGGAAGTGACCTGATTGAAATTAGGTTCGTAGGTGAAGATAGTGGTGCCGTTTACTGGATCGGTGGAATTAAGGAGGTTCCCTCTGGCGTCGTAGGCCATCGTCACCACCGCCCCGTTGGATCGGGTGATCTTCGTGGGGAGTCCATGGCCCCCGGCAACGTCAGTTGCATCTCCATCTGCTGGCCACCAGCTTACCATACCGGAGGGTGGCGCAGCGCGATTACCGATGTTGCCAGTGGCAAAAAGTGCCTGGATTTCGGAGGCGGAGAGGGCACGGTTGAAGATCTGGACCTCGTCAATTAAGCCCCTATAGTGCCCTCCGCCCGCCGTTCCTTCAGGGCTATCTGAGCTCTGACGGCGCCCGATAAAGAGGTTGTTCACGGGAAAGAGCGAGCCGCTAAGGGTTGAAGGCCCCCTGACGGCGGTCAATGCCACTGGGTTCCCATTGACATAAAAATTTACCAGACCTGTCACTGTGTCGGCTGTGGCGGTGATATGCTGGAATTGACCAAAAGAGAGGATGCCGGGCCCTGAGTCGAAGACGGAGCCTTCAACAGTGAGGCTGGTCGTCGTTCTCACCACAACCTGGATGCGCCCATCGCCCCCGAGAAGAATGTCAAAGCCTTCGCTCACAAAGGGATCTCTTCGAGAAAAGATCCAGCCTCCACCAAGAGAGATGGGGATTTCTGGATTTATCCAGATGACAACGCTAATCGCGGAAGTAATCGCGTCAAGGGAAGGTGAGTCCGGGATAAGCACAAAGTCATTTACGCCGTCAAAGCTAAACGCTTGACCTACCTTTCCGGTAGCGAAGGTCGCGCCCCCTTGCAAGGTGCCGTCATTGCCAGCAGGGCTGCGCTCAATTATCGTCGTCTGGCCCAGAGAATCAGTGATTCTTAGCGGAGCACCAAAGCGGCCAATTTTGACAACCTGCGGATTCCCGTTGCCATCCGTAAACCTGCTTAGGGCATCGACTGGCCTTGCCACTGGAGCAGGATTCGTTATTGTCCCTAGACCAGTTGCGGGATCTGCAAAACCCACAGTCTGGGCATTTGTGGCGCTGCGGATGGAACCATCCGGCAATGTAGCCCTAACAAGCCGACCCAGACTGTCATACTCTCTCTGGACTGTAAGACCCCGCTCGTTGGTCTCCGAGGTCATGAGATGCCTTGAGTCATAGCCAAAGGATTTAAAGGAGCCATCGGGGAAAGTGACTTTTGTAAGATTGCCCGCAGCATCGCTGGTGAAGCTGGTTGCTCTTCCTGAGGGATCTGTGACGGAGCTAACGAGACTACCCGCGTAACTAAACCTGGTTATCAGTCCCGCCGGGTCAGTAATGGAGGTCAGCCTGCCGCTCCCGTCATAGCTATAGCTTGTTGTGTTCCCATTACGGTCCACCGCCGAGGTCTGTAGCCCCTGGGGATTGAAATTTATCTTAGTCCCATCTTTAAAGGCGCGGGTGAAAGTACCGTCAGGATTTTTAACCAAGGTGGAGAAATCTCCTGGCGGTGAGGTGAAGATATTTGGCCCGCCGGAGAAGAAAAGGGCTGTGCCATCGCCGTTGGTAAAGACGATTGTGCCGTCAGCGTTAAAGTGTAACCTCCCTATCCCCTCTATGCCCCATCCCGCTCCGAACGGGCTCTTCTGCTCGTTTACAACCAGCACTTTGTCGGAAATGAACGACGAGATGGCGGAGTTGAGATAATTGCTTGTGAGCTTGATGCGGTAGGGATAGACACCGCTCTTTAGCTGGCTTGCATCGAACGATGCAACGGCCCGAATCGTCTCGTCACGGCCCTCATCCAGCCCGCTGGTGTTGATAAAGGTTTCCGTCCCCTGCTCTACTCCTCCCACAGAGAGGCTATAAGAGAGCCTCGGCGGAACGGCGGCCCTAACCGGAATGGTGGCATTGAAGGGAATCACAGGTTGGGGATTGGCGCGGTTGCTCTTGTAGATAAACTTTACCGGCCTGGAGGCGCCTAAAGAACGGTACGAGGGAAGAGAAAACTCCACACCGAGGCAGCCGTTTTGTAGAGCCACGGTGGAGCCCGCTTGTCCCTCGCACTGCTTGCTAGGATCTTGAACTAGCCCCTCGCTCTCGTCCACGTCGGTGTTGCTGCTTCCCGAAGGTGCCAAGAAGAAATGCCAGGCACTGGCAGAGACTCCTCCCCCGGTGGTGATGATGCTCAGACCATCCTGAGAG
>CAYJSX010000180.1:0-3768 GCA_964372575.1 uncultured Planctomycetia bacterium | reverse complement strand
GAGCCACTTTGTCCATGAGTTACTTCGAACGTTTGATGATGCAGGCGTACGCACTCCGGCGCGCAGGATATGAAGTAAAGGCGGTCCTTCCTTTGCGCAACTCCGTACCCTATGGGGTCGATCCAGAGACCTATTCATACCTACCGAGGATTCCCTTCCTCTTTGTTCAAAAGAAGGAGAAGCCGGGTTCGTGGATCGCGTTGGGCGCGCCCGCAGCACTCAGCCAGCTAACCGGTATGAAACCAGGCAAGATAGAAAGTTTTGAAAGCCACTGGACACCTGAGGGATTTGCCGGCAATGAAATCTTTCCGAGCGCTGTCTTTACCATACCTCTGTGCTCCTGGGAAGCGGCAGACCTTGTTCTTGCCCACGAGGCCCGCGTCGTGAAACAACTGGAAGCGGGTCCGCCCACCTGGATCGAGACGGTTGCAGGAGAGGCCTTGGGTTATCATGGAATAATCGCTGAACCGCCCCCTTACCATGAACCCTTATGGTGGGACGTTTCATTAGGGAAGTTTTTTACTCAGGAATATCCAAAACAGCGCACGGATTATGGGGGAAAGTGGGCCAGAATTTTCTTTGGGGCAAGTGGTGTCACGCTTGATACAGGAGGGCTTCCTCCAGAAGAGATAACCAAACAGTTGGCTCGGGTAGGTCAGCTCCTCTGGGATATTCCAGGCAAGTTTTTGAAGGAACTGGCCAGGGTGGAATTTACAGCCGTTGATCTTGGAACAATCCCCACCTTTCATATCCGAGCGGGTGAGGGCGGAAAGATCGAGCTCGTGCCCGGTATCAAAAAAAGAGAAGCAGAGTACATGAAGAGAATTATTCAGCTTCACGATTCCGCACTCCTCCTCCACGAACTTCTTCATCATTGGGACCTTTACCGAACAGACGAGCTAAAGAAATGGTACGGAGACTTAAGTGAACTTTTTTATGCCATTTCCTGGCAGAGGCGGGAAGACGGATCTTGGCAGCGCCGCTCAGCTCCCAACGAAGAGGTGCAGGCCAAGCGCTTCTTTAACGAAGGCTACGGGATGACCAGTCAGAAAGAGGACTTTGCAGTAACGGGGACTCTATACTTTTCTGATGGAGTGAAGATGCGCCGTTTAGTGCGGGAGGCAATTTACGAAGGTGACTTCGTCCCTGCTACGAAATACCTGTTTTCAAAGTACCTCACCTACCTGGATCATTTAGGCAAGAAGAGCATGGAGTATCACCTCTGGCGGGAAGAGAAAGAAAATGCACCCATCACCTTTGACGAGATGCTTAAGGCGATGGAGAAGCAGAAGAACCGCTTGGAGAAGGAGGGCACCGGCGAGGCCAAAGAGCAACTTGAGGAGCTTAAGCGCTTGGAGAAGATCATCCTGGAGATCCAGCGAATCTGGAAGGTGTCGCGGGAGACCGAAAATATTGTCCAGGTGGCCCCTGGGGTGCAAGGCTTGGTGAACGAGGAGGCCGGATTCACCCCCCTGGTGCCTGGTTCGGTCGGCGACCGGTCCAGAAACCTTACCATGGCCCGGGTGATGGCGGCCGCCGCCTGGAACCCAATTCTTACCCAGGGTAACGTAGGGGATGGGGAAACTGTCATTGTCTTTGAAGACAGCGATCCGAAAACCTTGGCTTATGCGGCAGAGGCCGCTCAAAGGGGCTGGCCGGTTGCCATCAACCTCGATGGACCAGTTGCCTCTGGACTGGAGGAGCTCTTCAAAGAAATCAGCCCCCCCGGCCCCTACGCGATCGGGACCCAGAAGACCGAAGCCTTCTTGGGAGAGTATTCCGACCCTATCTTTATCCGAAACCAAGAAGATGTAACCCGCTTCCTTCTGCCTTGGCTAAGATCTGCTAACCTACCTGCGGCTTCCGGGCTGGAAGAGGCCCTGGAGGCCACCCGTCAGTACCTCGGCCTGCTGGTCGGGGCGTAACCCACCGCAAATTTCATGTCAGGGCGTTTTGACCCAAACTGTATCATATGGTACGCGTCTTAAAGGAAGTGCTTCATGTGGGGCGGCTGGCCCGGGAGAAGCGATACCTCTTGATTGGGAAGACCCAGGCGAATAGAGCGCTCCACGTGGTTTTTACGCTTAAGGGGAAATAAGATCCGGCTGATCTCTTGCCGAGATTTGAACAAGAAGGAGCAAGGGCTGTTGCCATGAAGAAGAAACTGGAAGTTCCCGAGTTCAAGAATGAGGAGAAAGAGAGGGAATTTTGGTCGAACGTCGACCTGGCGGATTACTTTAAGGCGAAGGATTTCCAGTCTGTCTCTTTTCCGAACCTCAAACCGACCTCCCGGGCTATTTCCATCCGATTACCTGAAGCGATGTTGATGCGCCTGAAGGAGCAGGCCAATGAGATCCACATCCCTTATCAAGCGCTGATCAAGCAGTACCTCGCCAAAGGGCTTCGTCAAGCTGCCTAGAGTACCCATATCGTCTAAATAGACACACCCGCCGCAACATCGCGAAAGCTGGAGCGTCCTGTAAAGGTTGATTTTCGATGAGTATCGAAATATACTACTATAGGTATGAAGAAAATCGAAACAATTTGGCACCATCTCCTGACAGAAGCGATCACACGCAAGCAATTCCAGTGGACCCAGCAGGAGCTGGCGAAGCAGTTCGGCTATTCGCTGAGCACGATTCACCATGCCCTGCGCGTGCCGACCGAGATGGGGGCGATTCGCAAGACCGGAAAGGCGTTCGTGCTGCGCGACTTCAAGAAGCTGTTGTACTATTGGGCTTCCGTCCGAACCCTTGCCAGGGACGTGCTGTATTCGACGACCGTCGACCTGCCGGTTCAGGAGATTGAAGGCTTGGCGATCCCGGAAAGTCTCTACGCCGCCTACAGCGCGGCGAGGCGGCTCCTCACGGAACCACCGGCCGACTACAGCAAGGTCTACTTCTACCTCCCGCCTGACGCGCTGGCCGCCTTTCAACGCCGGTTCCCTCCCTTAAGGCGCCCCGCCCCCAACACCTTCGCGCTGAAGATTTCTCCGGTCATGCCCCCCTACGGACCGACGACGACGCTCACGCAGACCTTTGTGGACCTCTGGAATCTCTCGGACTGGTACGCCCGGGACTTTACCCAGGCCCTGGAGGCGAAGATCGATGCCCTACTACCATGACCTGGTAACCGAGAAAAGCTGGGCGGAGCTTCAAGCCCTGCGGAAGGAGATCCCGTTTCTCCTGATCGGCGGATGGGCCGTCTATCTCTACACCAAGGCGCTGAAGTCGAAGGACATCGATCTGATCGTGGATTTCCCACAGCTTTCCGCGCTATCCAAAGGCTATGCCTTAAGCAAGAACGAGCGCCTCAAAAAATACGAGGCGGTGAAAGGAGAGGTCCAGATCGATCTCTACCTTCCCCACTACTCTAAGCTGGGCATCCCGGTTCATCTCCTTACGGAACATCCCCGGCAAGTGGAAGGGTTCACCCTCCTCAATCCGGACTACCTCTTGGCGCTGAAGCTCCACGTTCTCTCTCAGAGGGCTCGGACCCCCAAGGGGGAGAAGGATCTTTTTGATTGTCTTGCCCTTATCCGATCTGGAGTGTCGGGACTCCAAGAGGTGGACCGGCTCCTCAAAACCCATGACCTGCTGCCGGCAAAGCAGACCTTCCTCACCCTCCTTCGGGAATACCGGGAAGTGCCCGAGCTGGATCTCAACGCCCACCGGCTGGCCCGCCTGAAGAAGGAGATCCTCGACGGCTTCGCCTAAGATAACATCAAAATGAACGAGCCGACAACCTGCGTTGAGTTTCTGATATCGT
>CAYJSX010000179.1:0-3780 GCA_964372575.1 uncultured Planctomycetia bacterium | reverse complement strand
GGCCGCCTGGTCCTTGGCCGGATCCATCGCCGGGATGGAGTTCGCCCCCATCGGCGAGATCCCCAGAAGTTCGGTGGCGGTGGCCAAGGTGTTGGCGGTGAACTGCCCGCCGCAGGCCCCAGGGCCCGGGCAAGCTTCTCGCTCCAGTTCCAAAAGATCCTTTTCGCTCATTCGTCCGGCAGCGCAGGCGCCCACCGCCTCAAAAACATCCTGAATGGTGACATCGCGCCCCTGAAAATGGCCCGGCTCAATCGAGCCGCCGTAGAGCATCACCGAGGGCAGGTTCAACCGAATGAGCGCCATGACCGTTCCCGGGATCGTCTTGTCGCAGCCGGAGAGGGCCACCACCGCGTCAAAGAGGTGCCCCCGCACGGTGAGCTCAATCGAATCGGCCACCACCTCGCGGCTGACCAGCGAGCATTTCATCCCCTCGGTTCCCATGGCGATTCCATCTGAAACCGAGATCGTGTTGAACTCGATGGGGGTGCCTCCGGCCTCCCGGACCCCGGCCTTCACCGCCTCGCTCAACCGGCGCAGGTGAATGTTGCACGGCATCACCTCGGTCCAGGTGTTGGCCACCGCCACCAGGGGGCGCTCCAGGTCAGAATCGGTCAAGCCGGTGGCCCTGAGCATGGCCCTGGCCGGCGCCCGGTCCAACCCCTTCTTTATCGCGTCAGATCGCATCGTCTTGGGTAAAATCGAAAGCTTAAATTATACCGGTAAACCTTTATATCCCTTCCTCTATATAGGCTTCCTAGAGGCCCGAAGCGAGCTGTCTAAACGGCTGCCTTCTGGCCGTTTGCCCGAACCGCCTTAAGCCAGTCCTCCAGCTCCGCCTTGCGAAACCGGATCGCTCGCCCAATCCGGACAGCCGGAAGTTCCCCCACCTTGGCCTTCCGGTAAACGGTCCGCGGATTGACCCGTAGGCACTCCGCAACCTCTGATACGGTCATCACTTCCTGCGCCATCTCTGCCTCCACGAAAAGGGTGCCAGCTTTTAACCTGGCACCCTAAAATCTTAAAGGGGTCTGAGCCCCCCCTGAGATCAGCCTCCAACCCAAGGGGTCAGACCCCAGTTGGTTTTAGAATACTGACCTTTTACCCGTTAAGCTTCAAAGGTGAGATTTTAACCCTAAGCCAAAGGCCTGTCAACTGGTTTCTACTTGTTTATACTGGCCTGACTCAAGGATACCGCAGCAACATCTCGTCCCCCACCTCCAGCCGATAGCGCGCCCCCTGCTCCACCGTCCCCTCCTCCAGGCCAGCGGGCGGAGCCTCCGCAGAAGAAGTTGAAACGGAAACGCTCGAAGAAGGAAGATACGTGCCCGCCAAAGGTTCAAGAGGCCTGGCCTCTTCCTCCACCCAGGCAAGGATGGCACGGACGAATCTTTCCTCTTGAGGTGTCCAAGAAAGGGTGGGAACTCGAAAAGGCGAATCCGTATCCAGCAACAGGGCAAAGAGGTAGCCAAACTTTACTTGCTCGGGCGTGTGTGGTTTGAAATTGTGAGGGACATCTTGGATGTGTGCAGCAGAGATAAAACCTGCTTCACGCTCTGAGAGCTCATACAGAGAACCCCCTCTCTGAATAAGGCCAGACCACTGTCTCTGTTTTTCCCCCGGTAATAATCCAAAGAGGGTCTGCCCCACGAAACGAATCACCTGTGTTCGAAGAATCAATCTCGCCTGGTCCTGCAAAATGGGAGGCGGCCAAGCCAACGGCTCCCCCCCAAATTGGGAAAAGAGTTCCGGCAGTTCCGTCTGATAACGCAGGAGAATTTGGGCCGGTGGACCGGGGGGCTGCCCTGGGACGACTGGGATGTCGGAAATTCCAAGCAGACCGACAATCCTTTGGGAACCTTCCCATCTCTTTTCTCTTCCGTCAAACAATTGAGGTTCGAAAGGCCTCGCACCCGTAAAAAGGCCCAGAGAGCCAGGACCGATGGGGGCCTTGGCCGGAACAACCCGCATCCAACCCATTCCAAGATAGATGAAGACAGAAGCAGGAATCTTATCCAGCGAATCCCTGACGGCTTCATCGGACAGGGGGCGGATCAGGCCTGGCCTTGGACTCCCTTCCCAAGGTTCGAATCCCATCTTGACAGGAAGTTCGCGCCGAAATTTCAGGATTTCCTCGCCACTCTTTAATTCGGAAAGAAAACCATGAAGACCACGCAAATCCTCAATTCGTTCGCGTATCTTCCCCTCTATGTCAGCCAAATCACCCTGGATGTCTTCTTGAATCTTCTGGACAGGTTTACCAGGAGAAAAGGCCTCCCGGATCGTCTTGTCTGCGCTCAGGCCCTCTATCACTTGGGAAATGAACTGGCTGATCTGCGCCATCTTGCTGAAGAGGCCTTGGAGGTCTCTGGGCACCTCCAAGGCCGGCGGCGCCCCCAGAGCTTTAAACTCCTGTCGCAACTGGCGTTGTACGTTCTCAAATTCGGGCGTTAAGACGGCGAGAAGGTGCTGGATGTCCTGTTCCTCTTTTTGCTTCCGACGACTCCGCTCCATCTCGCCGGCCTCCGCCTCCGAGATGAACCGATCGGGCAAGGCGTTGCCCGCCACGAAATTCCTCACCGCTACCCGCCTCTTCAAAATTAACGGCATACCGCCGATCTCGAAATTTCCGTTCCGTAAGAAGCTTTTCAGTTGGGCGTTGAATGTCTCGCGATTCACCGCTCTTCCATTATGAAGATCGGCCAGTCGCCCTGTGAATGCTCTCGAGGAAGCCCGTTCGTTTATCTCGCGTGCTTTAGGATTGGCTGGCATAACAAAAAGGAGATCGGTTTTGCAGGGTGGAACGCCGTCGTTAAAAGCGCTGACAGAGAGGGGCACCGTAAGCTGAAACTTCAAGTGTTGTTGTCTGCCGTTCGAAGAGGGAACATTGGTCGGCGGCCAACTCGACTGGTGGAAAAGGTGTTCGATGGCTCCTGGTTGATCAAGGGAAGATTTAAATCCCAATGCCTCCCACGCTCGAAGGGCCTCGGGATCCTTTGGGACGATCCTAAGAAGAACCGACATATTCTCCGGTATGCGATTCCGATTTCTAAGATAAGACCGTAAGGCAGGAATAACCTCATTGGGATGACCTGAAAGGGTGAGAACACGATAAAGCTTCTCCTCCAGGCCACTTCGAACTCTGGCAGAGGAGGTGGTCACAAGGCGCTCTTCGAGTTCTTGGCGCGCCCGGTCCTCCTGGGGCTCCCGAAGGGCAAGGGCCGGCCCAGGGACGGCAAGGGCCAGGCCAAGCAAAAGGATTAAGGTTTTTGAGAAGACGGATCGTGTGCGCAAATTTATTTACTCTAACAATCGGGGAATTGCGGCAGACAATCCGGCGAGGATTTCGTAGGGGATGGTGCGGGCAAGGCGGGCGAGCTCGGTGGCGGTTATCTGCTCCCTCCCCTGCCGGCCAAGCAAAACCACCTCGTCGCCGACCGCGACACCGGGAACGTCGGTCACATCGGCCATCAGATCCTCCATCGTGATCCGGCCTACCACCGGGGCGCGCCGCGCGCGGATCAGAAGCTCGGCCCGGTTGGAGAGGGCCCGGGTATAACCGTGCGCGTAGCCCACTGGAATGGTGGCGATCTTTGAGGGCCGTGTCAGCCGGAAGGTCCCTCCGTAGCTCACCGTCTGCCCAGCCGGCAAACCTTTGAGAAATCGGATCCTGCTCTTTAAGCTTAGGGCCGGCTGGAGCGCGAAAGGAAGATTTCCTTCCCGGATGGGAGAGGCGCCATAGAGAAGAAGCCCGCTTCTGACCAGATCGAGGTGCGACGAGGG
>CAYJSX010000178.1:0-3871 GCA_964372575.1 uncultured Planctomycetia bacterium | reverse complement strand
GAGCAACCATCAGCCAATGGGAAACCGGCACCCTTCGAGTCCCCGAAGCTGTCTTAGATCTCCTGCCTAAGCTTTACACCCAACGTGCGCCTGGCCACCTCCGCCAGACCCGCCAGCGCCTTGGCCTCTCTCAAACTGAGCTGGGTCAAGCCCTTGCCGAGCTGGGCTACAACAACGGCCAGGCAGTCCCTCAAACAACCATCACCTCCTGGGAAACCGGCACCCGCCCCGTCCCCGAAGCGGTCTTAGATCTCCTGCCTAAGCTTTACACCCAACAGGCCCCTCAATATCTTCTTAAGACCCGCCAGCGCCTTGGCCTCTCTCAAACCGAACTCGGTCAAGCCCTTGCCGGTCTTGGCTACAACAACGGCCAGGCAGTCCATGTTTCAACCATCAGCTCCTGGGAAACCGGCACCAATCGAGTCCCCCGAGCCGTCTTGGACCTCCTTCCCCTGGTGAAATCTGGTGTTGCCAGAGTTGGTACCGGGTACCAGGGGGAGGCGCTGCCGGCGGGGCAGCCCTTCGATGGGGCTCAGGGTGAGCGGGAAAGCGGGCTGGAGGAGGTGAGGCGGACGTGGGAGGGGGTGGCGGCGACGCCGGCTTATGCGGGACTTGAAGAGGGGATTATGCCGATCTTTCTGCCAGGGACTGAGCATGCGATACCGATAGCCGTCAAAGCGGGTGTTCCTTTTGGGGTGGTGGCTGAAACTCAGGCAGGGCTGGAGGAGATTCAAGCTCTCTTGGAGGGCCTTGGTGTAGTTAGCGGGCTGTACTGGGTTTTTGTAGGCCCTCCAGAGGTGGCGGTTCGAGTGGCCCAAGCGGAATTTCCCTCTTTGAGTGTCTACCTCATTGATCCCAATCGAGCCGATTGGCTTAAGGAGCTGTTCAATCTTCTGGGAGAGATCGGCATTCTCCTCACGGGAGGTCTTGAGGAGGCCATTCGGGTGACAGAGGATTACTTCCAGTTCGTGTGATTTGTGGTATGCTTATAGTGTGACACAAATGGGATACACTAGGAGGCCTTAGGGAGGATTCGCCATGGAATTTGTGACGATGAGGGAACTGAAGCATAGAACCCCGCAGGTGCTGAGGCTCTCCCAGCGCAAGGGTCCAGTGGTGGTGACCCGCAACGGGCGACCGGTGGCGGTATTACGTACGGCTCATCCGGAAGATGTAGCGCTGCAATTTAGTCAGCTCTGGGAACGCCTCCGCCAGGCTGGCCAGAGGTCCGGTTTTCGGCGTCAGGATGTGGAGAAGCTCATTGCTCAGGTTCGAGCGGGTAAGGGGTGAATCGTCCCCGGGTGGTGTTGGACACCAACGTCCTTATCTCCAGTCTATGGGGCGGGACTCCTGGAAAGATTGTTCGCCTCTGGCAGAAGGGAGGCTTAAGGGCACTCCTAAGTCGAGAGATTCTTGAAGAGGAGTACATGGAGGTTCTTTCCAGATTCCATCCTGCAGAAGAGGATCTGGACACCTTTGTAGCATTGATGGGCAGTTCCCACCTTACCGAATGGATTGCCCCTCCTATTCACCTTCATGTCATTCAGTCAGATCCTTCAGACAACCGATTTCTCGAATGCGCTGTTGCTGGGCATGCGGATGCCCTGGTCAGCGGAGACAAGCACCTTTTAGATCTGAAGCAATACGAAGGCATTCCCATACTTACACCCACCGTGTTTTTGAATCGCTTCCCGATTTCTCGGATATAATTGACGAGTGCTGACGTACGAGCTGCCGAAAGAGCTGATCGCCCAGTATCCGATTGAGCCACGGGATTCGTCCCGCCTGCTGATCCTTGACCGCGTCAGCGGCAAGATAACCCACCAGACCTTCAAAGATCTGCCCCATTTCCTCCAACCAGGAGACTGCCTCGTCTTGAACGACACCCGGGTGATTCCTGCCCGGCTTTACGGGGTCAAGGAAGGCACCGGCGCAAAGGTGGAGCTGCTGGTGCTTACCCCTCACCCCGGCCCTCTCCCCCAAGGGGAGAGGGTGAGAGTTTACCGGTGTTTGGGACAGCCGGGGAGGCGGCTCAGGCCGGGGACGAAACTTCATTTTGGTGCCTGGCACCAAAATGGAAATGGTGCCAGGCACCCTTTGGTGGGGGAGGTGGTCTCCGCGCAAGGGGCCGAGAAACTGGTAAGATTCAGCCAGGGCGTTCGTGGTTCGACAGGCTCACCACGAACGGAAGCAGGCTCACCACGAACGGAAGCAGGCTCACCACGAACGGAAGTAGACTCACCACGAACGGAGAGTATGGAGCAGTTACTGTTCCGCCTGGGCCAGGTGCCGCTGCCTCCGTACATTGACCGGCCGGTGATGCCGCAGGATTCCCAATGGTATCAGACGGTCTACGCTCGGCATCCAGGGGCGGTGGCGGCGCCGACGGCAGGGCTGCATTTTACCGAGGGGCTTCTGGATCAGATTCGCCAGAGAGGTGTGCGGGTTGTCTTTCTAACCCTGCACGTGGGCTGGGGAACCTTCAAGCCCCTTAGAGAAAAGGAGCTGGCGGAAGGGCGGCTCCATTCGGAGGAGTTTCGCGTGCCGGAGGAGACTTTAGAGGCGATTCGGCAGACGAGGTCAAACGGCGGCCGGGTCGTTGCGGTGGGAACGACTGTGGTGCGGGCGCTGGAAACCATTGGGTGCCTGGCACCAACGGTGCCAGGCACCCTCTGCTCAACCGATCTTTTCATTCGGCCGGGATTCAGATTCCAGGTGGTGGATGCGATGATCACCAATTTTCATCTGCCGGGGACGAGCTTGCTTTATCTGGTGGCGGCCTTCGCTGGAGAAAAACAGATCCTGTCGGTTTACCAAGAGGCGATCGCTAAGCGGTACAGATTCTACTCGTATGGCGACGCGATGCTGATTGCTTAAAGACAGTTGGGGTCTGACCCCAAAAAGGGTCAGACCCCCTTGTTTCGGTATCGGTCATGGTTCGACAAGCTCACCATGACCGGAAACCACATGCTCACCATGACCGGAAACCACATGCTCACCATGACCGGGAAGGGCTTATGACATGATTGAATCTTTTCAGGGGAAGATTCCTCGGATTGATCCTACGGCCTGGGTGCATCCGCAGGCGCTGGTGATCGGCCAGGTGACCTTGGGGCCCAGGGTGTCCATCTGGCCGGGCGTCGTTTTGCGCGGCGACATCCTGCCGATCGAAATTGGAGAGGGATCGAACATTCAGGATCTCACCCTTGCCCACACGAGCGGCGGTGTCACGCCGGTCGTCATAGGCAAGTGGGTCACGGTGGGGCACCGGGTTATTCTCCACGGGACCCATGTGGGAGACGACGCATTGATCGGGATGGGGGCGATCCTTTTGGATGGCAGCGAGGTGGGAGAAGGAGCGATTCTGGCAGCCGGCGCCCTTCTTGCGGAGGGGGCGAAGGTTCCAGCGGGGCAATTGGCCGTCGGGATTCCGGCCCGGGTGATCCGACCGGTCAAGCCGGAAGAGAAGGCCCGGATTCTGGAGGGGGCGAGGGTCTACTTGGAGTTGATGGGGGGGTACCGCAAGAGATGATCGAGATTGCTTCGGCCCTGCGGGCCTCGCAATGACCATAAATAAGGCGGGCTCGAGATGACGATAAAAATGGTGACCTCACGATGACAACGGGCCCTGCCTTTCAAGTTACGGCGCGCGATTCACAGACGCAGGCTCGGCTGGGCCGCCTCACCACGGCGCACGGCGAGGTGAATACGCCGGCCTTCATGCCGGTGGGAACGCAAGGGACTGTGAAAACCCTCTCGGTGGAGGAGCTGAAGGCCTGCGGCATCGAGATTCTTCTAAGCAACGTCTACCACCTCTCCTTGAGGCCAGGGCAGAAGGTCTTGGAAGCGGCAGGCGGCCTGCACCGCTTCA